>DATHKK010000633.1:0-3143 GCA_035489355.1 Candidatus Limnocylindria bacterium | reverse complement strand
CCGCTACAACGACCGTGACGACATGCTGATGAATACGATGTCCACGTTTCAGAGCCTCACTGTCCATTGTGCGCGTTGCCACAACCATAAATTCGATCCCATTACACAGCGCGATTACTATTCACTTCAGGCCGTGTTCGCCGGTGTGGACCGCGCGGATCGCACGTACGATGATCAACCGGAAGTGGCGTTACAGCGACGGCAACTCGGCGAGTCGATCGGTTTCCTGACCAATGCATTGAAACTTCTCGACTCGCAAATCACCAGTCTCGGCGGCACGGAACTGAGCGAAATCGAACACCGCATTATCGATCTCAAGAAAGCCAGTCCGCCAAACAAAGCGGCGTTCGGCTACCACAGCCGCATCGAGACAAAGCCAGACGTGACGAAATGGGTGCAGGTCGATCTGGGCGCGACGCAGGTCATTGACCGGATCGTGTTTGTCGGCTGCCACGACGACTTCAACAACATCGGTGCGGGCTTTGGGTCTCCGCCATGCTATCGGATTGAGATCTCTAACGACGCGGAATTTCGCGAGGGTGTCACATTGATCAAGGATCGCACGCGAGAGGACAGTCCAAATCCCGGCGTGGCGCCGCAGTTCTTTCCGGCCGGCTCGGAGACTGTCGCTCCGACAAAGGCGCGCTTTGTCCGCTTCACTGCCACGAAACTTGCGCCGCGCCAGAATGATTTCATCTTCGCGCTGGCAGAATTGATGGTGCTGAATGCAGCGGGAGTCAATTTGGCGAATGGCGCGACCGTGACGGCGCTTGATTCCATCGAGGCGCCGGTACGCTGGCAGAGAAAAAATCTGGTCGATGGATATTTCGTCGGCGCGTTGACCAACCCTGCGAGCGGCGGTGAACTGGCCGAAATAGAGGCAGAGCGACGGGCATTGCTGGATCGCGTCGTTCCAGCCGTCGTGCTTGGCACGCGGATACTGAAAGAAAAAGATTTGAACTCAGTGCGTGATCAACTGGCGCGACTCCCCAAAGCCCGGATGGTTTTTGCGGCTGCGCCTGATTTCGCCGCGAACGGTTCTTTTGTTCCGCCCCAAGGTCCGCGGCCTGTGCATCTGCTCAAACGAGGTGATGTGAAAAAGCCAGCCGAGGAAATGAAGCCCGGAGCCATCGCCGCAGTGCCGGGCGTTTCGTCAGAACTTCAGATTTCCGATCTGAAATCCGAAAGCGAACGTCGCGCTGCACTCGCCAGGTGGATCACAAACACAAACAACATGCTGACGCGCCGTTCAATCGTGAACCGCGTGTGGGCTTACCACTTCGGTCGCGGCATAGTGGAAACACCGAACGACTTCGGCCACATGGGGGCGCTGCCGACGCATCCCGAGTTGCTTGATTGGCTGGCGTTCTGGTTTCTCGAGAACGGTGAATCATTCGAGAAACTGCACCGGTTGATCGTCACGAGCGCGACGTATCGGCAATCTTCGATAGCAGAAGCGTCCTCGCGAAATCACACTGATGATTCCGGTAACCGTTTCCTTTGGCGCATGAACCGTTCACGAATTGATGCCGAACAGTTTCATGACGCGCTGCTGGCCGTCAGCGGCACGCTTGACCTTGCGATGGGCGGTCCATCGGTGCAGCAATTCAATTTCAAAGACGATCATTCGCCCGTTTACGACTACGCGCGTTATGAAGCGGACGGAGTGGGCGCTGGCCGGCGCAGCATCTATCGGTTCATCGTACGCAGCGTGCCGGACCCGTTCATGGACGCACTGGATTGCCCTGATGCCAATATTCTTACGCCCACGCGCAACGTCACGATGACCGCGCTCCAAGCGCTGGCGACTCTGAACGACGGGTTTGTCATTCGGCAAAGCGAACACTTTGGGGCGCGCCTCTCGAAGGAGCGCGTGAGCCTCGACGAGCAGATTGTCCGCGCATACGAACTTGCTCTCTCACGCGCGCCGACGGATGCGGAACGCACCAAACTCGCGGCTCATGCAACCAGGCACGGGCTCCCCAGCGCGTGCCGGATTATTTTCAACAGCAACGAATTTCTTTTTATCGATTGATGAACTCGTACCGTCATGTCTGCTTGTCACAGGAGCGTGTAATGAACTCACCTGTGCTCGACCGCCGCGAATTTCTTTGGCGCTTCGGCGGCGGACTTGGCGGACTTGCGATGGCTCATCTGCTGGGCGCACAAGGCTTGCTGGCCGACACTCCGAAACCGATATCCGAATTCAACGGCGGGTTGCACCACCGTGCGAAGGCCAAACGAGTCGTTCAACTTTTCATGTCCGGCGCGGCCAGTCAGTGCGACACGTTCGACTACAAGCCGGCGTTGATTGAACGCCACGGACAGAAGTTCGATCCGGGCGGAAAAGTGGAACTGTTCCAAAGCGAACCGGGCGCGGTCATGAAAAGTCCGTGGGACTGGAAACAGTACGGCCAGTGCGGCAAATGGGTGAGCGACCTGGTGCCGCACATCGGTTCTTGCGCGGACGACATCTCATTCCTGCACGCGATGACTACGAAATCGAACGTGCATGGCCCAGCAACGTTTATGCAGAACACCGGCTTTGTGTTGCCGGGATTTCCAAGCATGGGCGCGTGGGTCTCATACGGACTCGGCGCTTTGACGGACAATCTGCCGACGTTCGTCGTGCTCCCGGACGTGCGAGGATTTGCACCAAACGGTCCGGCGAATTGGGCCGCAGGATTTTTGCCCGCCACGCACCAGGGCACGATGATTCGCGCTGGAAAGCCCAGTCCCATTTTCGATTTGTTCCCGCCACCGTCCGCAAAGTTCATCACCAAAGAAAACGAACACGACACACTGGCTTTGTTGAGGGAGATGAACCAAGCACATCGTGTGGCACGCCCTGGCGATTCGCGGCTCGATGCACGCATTAGCTCGTACGAATTGGCTGCGAAGCTGCAACTCAGTGCGCCGGGCGCGTTGGATTTGTCTGGTGAGAGCGATGCGACAAAAAAACTTTACGGTGTCGATGAGGACATCACTCGCGACTTCGGCACGCGCTGCCTCATCGCGCGGAGATTGCTCGAACGAGGCGTGCGTTTCGTGCAGGTCTGGAGCGGCGCCGACAATGGATTTCCTCGCCGCAACTGGGACAGCCATGAAGACCTCGCCAAGGACCACCTCGATATGGCGCGCGG
>DATHKK010000632.1:0-11342 GCA_035489355.1 Candidatus Limnocylindria bacterium | reverse complement strand
CTTTGATGACGCTGGAAGTCGGCAAGAACCGCACTGAATCCATCGCGGAAGTTTCCGAGTCGATCGATCTGATTCTCTATTACTGTCAGCAGATGGAATCGCATCGCGGCTACGAGACGCCCCTGAACAGTTCGGCTTCCGAGCGCACCAAGAGCGTGCTTAGGCCCTACGGTGTGTTCGCCGTCGTCTCGCCGTTCAACTTTCCCCTCGCGCTGGCCACCGGCATGAGCGCCGCCGCGCTGATCGGCGGCAATACGGTGGTGTTTAAGCCTTCGAGTGACACTCCTTTCACTGGACTGCGGCTCTACGAAATCCTGCACCGCGCCGGAATTCCCGTCGGCGTTTTCAACTACGTCACCGGCAGCGGCGCGGAGATCGGCAAGGAGTTGATCGACAATGCAGACATCGACGGCATGGCTTTCACCGGCTCTCGCGATGTGGGCATGGAAGCGTTGCGCCGCTTCAATCAGGAACGCCCTCGGCCCTGCGTGGCGGAGATGGGCGGAAAGAACCCGTGCATCGTGATGCCGACCGCGAATTTCGACGACGCCGTGGAAGGCGTCGCGCGCGCAGCCTTTGGAATGGGTGGCCAGAAGTGTTCCGCTTGCTCCCGGGTTTACGTGCATCAATCCATTGGCAAACGTTTCGCCGACGCACTCGTGGCCAAGGCGAAGTCGTTGAAGATTGGCGACCCGGCGGATCGCGCCACGTTCCTCGGGCCGCTCATCAACGAAGACGCCGTCGAAAAATTTCGGCACGCAGTGAAGGTCGGCAAGAAGGACGGTGACGTTCTGTGCGGCGGAAATGTTTTGGACAAAGGCGAGTTCGAGCAAGGTTTCTACGTCGAGCCAACGGTGCTGCGCGGCGTGGACAACGATTCAAAATGGTTCGACGAAGAATTCTTCACACCCGTCGTGGCCGTGAACGACGTGCGCTCGCTCGATGAAGCAATCGAGTTCGCGAACCAGAGCGCGTTCGGCCTCACCGCTGGCATCTTCACGCAGATCGACGACGAACAGCGCCAGTTCTTTTCGCACATCGAATCGGGCGTCGCCTACTGCAACCGGCGCGGCGGCGCTACGACAGGCGCATGGCCCGGTGTGCAAAGTTTTGGTGGTTGGAAAAGCTCCGGTTCCACGGGGAAGAATGCGCTCGGCCCGCACTACCTTCCGCAATTCATGCGCGAGCAGAGCCAGACCCTGGTGATGCGCCCCGCGCCCGCCAATCCAACTTCCGCGCCGCAACGCCGTCCTGAGTTGATGCCGATCGGAGCGTAGTCAGTCATCATCGTCATCGTCCCCGGCGGGATGCGTAAACACGAACGCAGCGCGACGCGGCGGAGGCATTACGGAATTTTCGCCTTTCACGGATTGCCAGATGACTTCGTTCAACGCGAGATCGTCGGCCGCGTCTTCTTTGGTGAAATCCATTCTTGCCGAGCGTCGTGCTCCGGGCGCGTTGGGCTTGTTGCGCTCGCTCAGATCCACTTGCGCGGGGCGCAGTTTGTACGTCGTGAAGTCGGGCTTGCTCGTGAATGAGTTGAACATCGGCATCGCCGTCGCATCGAACTGCGACATCGGTTTCAGGCCGAGAATCAGTTCCATCGTGCGCAACATGCTGCTCGTCGAATACATCGTGGAATCCACCGAACGGCGTTTGACGTAAGGGCTGATCGCAAAGGCGATGGTGCGGTGCGCGTCCACGTGATCGGAGCCATTCTGCGCGTCGTCCTCGACGACGAAGATTGCAGTCTGCGGCCAGAATTTTGATTTCGTGATCGCTTCCACGAACATGCCAAACGCGAGATCGTTGTCCCCGACTTGCGCGGTCGGCGTGTATTTGTTCGAAGCGGTGCCGGACGTGTGATTGTTGGGCAGCCGCACGATTTGCAATTGCGGCATGTCGCCTTCCTTCTCGAACCGCTTCAGTTCAGAGATGAAACGCTCCGCGCGCTTTACGTCCAGGTAGTCCATGTCGAAACTGCGATACCACGGATCGAAATGGTCTTCGAGCGCCTTGACCTTGGTCTTGCACGGGTCGGCCGGCGTCTTGCCGTTGGCGACGAACTCGCCGTAGCTGCGATAGCTCACGCCCGCTGCGCGCGCGATCCCAGAGATAACCGCCCGCGGGCGTCGCGATGGGAAAATTTCCTTCCGCCGGATACGTATACTTCTTGTGCTGGTTGTGGCCGTAAACGAGCGGCCAGGTTTTCTCCACGAAGTCCGTGGCGTACGCGCCCATCGTCCACTCGTGGCCGTCGGCGCTGACTTCGCTCTCGACATAAAAATTGTCCAGTAACACGAACTCGCGCGCGAGCGCGTGGTGGTTCGGCGTCACCTTCTCGCCAAACAAACAGAGCGTCGGATCGCCATTGCCCTCGGGCACGTCACCCAGCACTTGATCGTACGTGCGGTTCTCCTTGATGACGTAGAAGACATATTTGATGGGCGACGTCTCGCCGAATGCGCGCGGAATTGGATTTGGCAACAACGCGGATGGAGCGCGCGCTTCGGGCCGTTTCACCGCATTCGTTGCAGCCAGCGCCAGGTCCTGCTCATCACTCTCCTCGGTTTCGGAAGTCGAAGTGGCCTGAAGTCCGCCATCCCTCGCCGTGGCCGGCAGACACGTGTAAGCGCGCGCCGTCCACGCTTTCAATTGTCGATTGAACCGTTCGCCCGCCGGAAGCTGGACGATCGACAACGTGCCCTGCATCAGGCTCGCGATGTATTCCTTGACGCTGGCCGGCGGCATTCGTCCCGGCGCCGGGCCATGGCGATTGCTCTTTGGGATAATTCCTCTGCCATTCGCGACCAACAACTTCTTGCCGTCCGGTGTCACGCGCACACTCGTCGGATACCAACCGACCGGGATAAATCCCAGCGACGAACTTTTTCCCGGGTGGCCCACGTCGAACACCGCCACCGTATTGATGTTGGCATTCGCGACGAACAGATGCTTCTCATCCGGCGACAGCGCCAGCGAGTTCGGCGTGTTGCCGGGCGGCGAATTCGGCAACAACTCCGCGACGAGAGTTTCAACTGTCTTGCCAGTTTCAGTGTCGAGCACCGAAACGGAATTTCGGTTCGCGTTCGCCACGAACAAATATTTCCCGGACTTGCTCAGGATCATTTCGTTCGGATGCTCTTCCGTAGCCCAACGCGTCACGAGTTGCCGCGTGTTGACATCAATCACGCCGACGCAAGCCTGCGCCCAAAAGCTCACGTAAAGACGGCCGCGCTTCTCATCCAGCACGCAGCCGTAAGGAAACGGCAGGTCGGATCGCGCATCCATCAACGCCGCCTCCGCCCGCTTCTGAATGGCCGCTTCATCCTCGGAGAGAGGCGCGTCCTTCGTGACGGAGTGCGTCACGTTCGTGGCGAAAAGTGTTTCCCCATTCGTCTGCGCGCTCGCCAGATCCACGTAGCTGACGCGCTGACCCAACAGATTGGCGACGAAGAGACTTTTGCCATCGCGGCTCAGGGCGACACCCGAAGGAATGCCCACTTGCTTCGCATCGCGCAACGGCACTTCGCGATGCTCGCTCAAATAGCCGTCCGTAAACTTGAACTGGTGGACCACCTCATCGCCCGCGCCGCTGCAAAGCAACTGCTGCCCATCCGCGGAAAACGTCAGCCCGTAAAATGCTTCGTTGATCGCGGCGCGCGAAATGATTCCCACGCCGTTCGTCCGTAGATCGACGACGACAATTTCGTGTTCGCTGTCGCCGCAGTGCAACACAGCAGCGAAACGCCCATTCGGCGATACAGTGATGTTTACCGGAAAATCGCCCAGCGGGATCTGCCGGCCCGCGGGACGCAGTGACCAAAGGTTGGGCAGCAAGACAGAACCGTCACCGCGCGCGCCCGGAACTTCCGGAACGTCCCGTGCAAGATCGTGCTGGGTCAGCGCGGTGTGTGAACTGGAACACGCGCCCACGATGACGAGCAGCATCAGCGCCGCGGCACGAGAGAACTTTTTCATACGCGAATGCTTATCCCCAAAGCGCTCGGGGGATGCAACCTCGCTGTCCCATCCCGGTGGAAATGATCGAAGCTGAAGTGACCCGGCGACGGTGGCAGCGGATTGACGAGCGGGCGTGAAAGGGAAAGTTGCGTCCATAAACATCGCTTTGATTGAGAAAGCCGTGGAACGAGGAGTTCCCTTCAAACTCAAAGTCACGGACGGGAACGAGTTTCTTGTGCCGCATCCCGATTACATATTTCTTCCGCCCAAGTCGGGGTCCATGCGCACGTATGTCATGGTTCACAACGACAAAGGCGGCGCTTCGCTTCTGCGGCGCCCACTATCACGAGCCTCGCCTTCAAGATGGATGCCGGGAAGAAGCCGTGATGGTCGCCATTCTCCTCGTGAGAGTTTGCAGTTTGGAATTTGTTTGGGTTTTCGATTTTTTGATCGTGGCATTCCGTCTGTTCTCAGAGCTAACTTCTGGCCTGTTTCGTTCGCAACGAATTGAGTAACAAATGTATTCGCCGTCGCAACCTGAGTTTTTGAAACTGGCGGAACAGGGAAACCTCGTTCCGGTCACGCGCCGTCTCCTCGCCGATTTCGAGACACCTCTCTCCGCCTATAAAAAAATTCGCGGGCAGGGCGAATCGTTTCTCTTCGAGTCCGTCGAGGGCGGCGAGCACCTGGGCCGCTATTCGTTTGTCGGCTGCAATCCGCGCGCGGTGATCAAGCAGACAGGCAACCGCATCGAGCTGATTGAGAACGGCAAGGTAATCGAAAAGTTCGCCATCCCTACCCCGCCGAACGAGCCGTGCGAAAACTGCGTGCGTGATGGGTTGGAGGTTGTCGAGCGCGTGCTGAAACATTTTCGTCCGGTGGCCGTGGCCGGTCTGCCGCGCTTCACCGGCGGCGCGGTCGGCTTCATCGGCTACGAATTCATTCACGACATCGAGCCAATCGTGCCGCGTCCGCCGCACGATGAACTCGGCACGCCCACGATGTATTTTCTAATCGCGGACGAGTTGCTCATCTTCGATCGCGTCACGCAAACCATCACGGTCCTCGTCAATGCCATCATCGAGAACGGCATCAGTTCCACGGAGGCTTACGACGATGCCACGGCTGAGATCGATCGGCTCGTGTCGCTGCTCGAACAACCCCTCGAAGAAGCGCCCGTCACCGTGCCAGCGAATGCGCCTGACCTGCCGTTCGAGTCGAACGTGCCGAAGGACAAATATTTCGCCAACGTGCTCAAGGCCAAGGAATACATCGTCTCCGGCGACATCATCCAAGTGGTTGGCTCACAACGTTTTTCCGCCACAGTTAAAGCATCCCCGCTGGATATTTATCGCGCGGCGCGTTCCGTGAATCCCTCGCCTTACATGTTCCTGCTGGAGTTGAACGGCTTTTCACTGGCTGGCGCTTCGCCGGAAATTCACGTCCGTTGTGAGGATGCCCAGGTGGAGATTCGCCCCATTGCCGGCACGCGGCGGCGCGGCCAGACGCCGGCTGAAGATCTCGCACTGGAAAAGGAGTTGCTCGCGGACCCGAAGGAACGCGCCGAGCACGTGATGCTCGTGGATCTCGCGCGCAACGATCTCGGACGCGTGTGCGACTTCGGCTCCGTGCAAGTGATGGACCTGATGATCACCGAGCGTTACAGCCATGTGATCCATATCGTGTCGCAGGTCGAAGGCAAGTTGTCGGCGAACAAAACACCTTACGATTTGATGCGCGCCACGTTTCCCGCCGGCACGCTGAGCGGCGCGCCGAAGATTCGCGCCATGCAGATTATTTCCGAACTGGAGCAGACGACGCGCGGACCGTATGGCGGCTGCGTCGGCTATTTCTCCTTCAACGGAAATCTGGATTGCTGCATCACGATTCGCACGGCGTTGCTGAAAGATGGCAAGGCCTACGTGCAAGCCGGCGGTGGCTGGGTGAACGACTCCACTCCGGATAGCGAGTACCAGGAAACCGTGAACAAGGCGAAAGCGATGATGAAAGCCATCGCGCTGGCGGAACAGTTTCGCTCTGAAGGATAACGCGCGGTCGGGTCATCGGCGCGCTCCCGGTTGCGTGCCGCGGCCACGCCCGATATTTTCAAGCAATATGTCGCGTTCATCTTTGCTCAACGCTTCCGCGATGTCCGAGCATCAGCACCAGCGCCTCGCACCGCTGTTGCAGATCGGTGATCCGCAACAGCGATTGGCCCGGTTGGTCGAAGATGCGCGTCATCACCCGCCGCTGGATTCTTCATTGCGTATCGAGCCGAATCGCGTCCAGGGCTGCCTGGTGCGCGTGTGGTTTGTTCCGGAGTTTCGCGGCGGGAAATGTATTTTCCACTGCGACTCGGACGCGGTGAGTTTGAAAGCCATCGGCGGATTGATCTGCGAAATTTACAGCGGACACACACCGGAAGAAATCGTGGCAACGAACAGCGGCTTGCTCAAGCACCTCGGGATTCTCCACCAACTTGCCGAGAACCGTCAGCGCACCATTGCGCACATCGAGGAAAAGATCCGTCACTTCGCGCAGGAACATCAAACCCGGGTGGTGTGACCGTGCGATTCTACGACGCGCATAATCATTTGCAGGACGAACGTTTTGCGAGCAACCGCGAAGAACTGGTCGCGACTGCCGTCGAGCAAGGCGTGGCGAAAATGGTCGTGAATGGCGCGCGCGAAAAGGACTGGCCGATCATCTGCGAACTGGCGAATAAGTTTCCGCAAGTGCTGCCGTCGTTTGGCTATCACCCCTGGTATCTGCGCGAGCGCACGGCGGAATGGCAACGGACGCTGGTGAAATTTCTCAACCGCACCTCCGCGGCAGTGGGCGAAATTGGATTGGATCGTTGGAAACCGGCTTTGCCCTATGAAGGACAAGAGGAAGCGTTCACGTGGCAACTGCGATTGGCCGCCGAGCGGGATCTACCGGCGAGCATTCATTGTTTGCAGGCGTGGGGGCGATTGCACGAATTGCTGCGCGACAATCCGCGTCCGGCGCA
This sequence comes from Candidatus Limnocylindria bacterium, assembly GCA_035489355.1. Taxonomy (GTDB): domain Bacteria; phylum Verrucomicrobiota; class Verrucomicrobiia; order Limisphaerales; family SIBH01; genus JANNGC01. Next base: position 4,369 of record DATHKK010000632.1, on the reverse strand, counting down.
CGGCTTCCTGCTGCACTCTTATGGCGGTTCGAAGGAAATGGTCGAGCCGCTCGCCAAACTCGGCGCTTACTTTTCCTTTCCCGGCTACTTCATGCACGAGCGGAAGGCGCGGCAACGTGAGGCATTTCAATCCGTGCCTTTGAATCGTTTGCTCATTGAGACGGACGCGCCGGATCAACTGCTGCCCGAATCAGCTAATCGCTTTCCGCTGCACGACGCCGACGGCAAGTCGATCAATCATCCAGCAAACCTGGCGAGTATTTATGAGTTTGTGGCCCAGCAACGGGCGATGCCGTTGCCCGAGTTGGCGGGACAACTTGAAGAAAATTTTCAACGTCTCTTCGGAGGTTGAGGCGGCGTGACAAGGTAGGGTGCGTCGCTCCGCGCGCGCCGTGAACTGCGAAAGAAATTTCCTGTTTCCGAGGGATTCAGGTTTAAGGCCGGCGCGCGCGGAGCGACGCGCTCTACCTTTGAACCAACGTGGTGAGGCTCAGCGCGGACGAGTGGTCACGCCTTCGAGCGTAATGATTTGCCCCTCGCTCAACGTGAGCTTGTCGCCGTTGGACCTGGTGACCGTGCCGTCGCCGTGAACTTTCGTTCCATCGTTCATCATGATGCTGCGCGCCGGTTCGACCACGGTCTTCGAGCCATCCTTCTGCACCACCACGCGGCCGCCTTGGAGAGTGATGCTGTCGCGGGTCGGCAACGCGCCGCCTTCCAGCAGAAACAATTCGCCATCCAGTAACAGGCGAGGGGAACTGCCGCGTGGGCTGATCTTGCCCTCCGGTAAAATCGTGGTGCCGTCGGCAAGTTGCAGCGATTCACGCAGTTCGGTTGCTTCGCCGTCCTTGAACAACATCACGCGTCCGCGATTCAGCGTCACGTGGTCCATGACCGGCGAGATGGTGCCATCCGGCTTGACCAACATTCCGTCTGCGCCGAGAACATCGCCTTCTTGCAGCGTCCTGACCTTGCCGGCTTTGACGGTGAACGTTCCGTTGGTTTGAATCACAATGGCAAAAGGCAATTGAACTTCATCCGGCGATTTCAGCATTTCGCCGCCTGGCCAGACCAAAACTTTGCCGCCCTTGAACTGAACCTTCTCGCCCGAGAGTGCGGCGGCGCCCACGGAAAAAGCGAAGAACGCGAGGAACAACTGAACGACGAACGTTTTCATAGCGTGTGAACTGTTTCCTTTCAGGAGCAACATATTGGCGGCGCTCCACGGCGCAAGCCACGAGCGCGGCAGGATCAATGGCGGCATTTTTGGCGTCACAGTTGAGAAAATGGCCGGTCGTTCAGTGGCCGTCCACAACCAGGCGGGCCGGCTTGCTGAAGGTTTCACCGCGCGCATTGCTGGCGCGCAACGAGTAGAGACCGGAACTTTCGTGGCCCACGAAGGGCAACACCAGCGTGGTATTCGTGGCGTTGGGCACGTCGTTGCCATCGTGTTGCCATTGGTAAAAGGATGGCATTTTCCGGGAAGTGGAAACGCGCGCGCTGAACATGATCGTGTCGCCCGTGGAAGCGATCTGATGGCGCGGTTGGGCGCGAATAACCGGCGCTCCGTTCGTGGAAAAGTTCAGCGTGATGTTCTCGTCATCGACGACGAGCACCACCAGCTTGCCCCCGGTGCGGTTTTCGTCGCCGCCCCAGAAGTTAAAACGGAACCGGCGCTGCGGCTTGGCGAGGAACGTTACCAGTGAACCGGCCGGATAACGGCCGTTGATGTCCGGCGGAGCTTTGGCGAAGACGCTGCCGCTGCCGGGTGGAACGATGCTGAAGTTCAACGCATAGGCCGCGTCCGGCGGATAGAGCGCGCGCACGCCGTGAATGTCATCCAGCGCAAGCGTATCGAGGTCCGACACGATGCTGTTCATGACCGCGACCACCACTTGCCTCGCCTCGTCGGGATGATCGAGACCGAGGGTGTGGCCAAATTCGTGAATGAGAACGCGGCGAAGATCGAAGTCGAAAAAACCGATCGGCCCGCGCAAGGAATCCCATGCGACGTCGCTGTTCACAATCGTGTCGCCCTCGACGCGCTCCGAACCAATCTTCCATGCGGTAGTGATGGCGAGAACACGATCGCCCAGCGGGTGACCATAGGCATTCGTGCTGAAGAACACTTCATTGTGGCCGTTGCCATCGCCGCGTTGCGAACTGGTGAAACTCGTGAACTGCACGTAGCTCAATTCTGAGTTCCAAATCGCGAGCGCTTCTTCCGCCACTTCATTCCAGGAAGCTTTGCCGTCGCTGAGGAATTGGGAATCCCTCGTGGCATCGAGTTGCAAGTTCATGGGGATCTCGCCAGCGGGCCAGCGCAGCCCTTTGGTAGTGACGAAATCGTAGGCGCTAATGGCCAGCGGCGCCGCGACGAGGAGAAGGAGCGAGACGAGACGTGTCATATTACTCGCGGCTTCGACTCAGGTGCTCACGGACCTTGCCGGTAAACTCTTCATTCGAAAGAGGAACACGCGCCGAGCGGGCCGTCGGTTTGGATCGGCCAATTTCCAGGACGTCCATCACTGCTTCGCCATCGTGCTTCCACACCGTTTCGCGCCCGGTGGCGTCGGACTGGAGCGAGAATTTGCCGTGATAAAAACCGATGAGCGGCGAAGCGTTCGCGCCATTCTTTTGCACGAACAACACCACGCGCTCGCCTTTCCTGAACTTCGGCATGTCCGAAACATCCAGCGTGACATCGCCCACCGCACCGCCGAGGAACTGGAGCGTGACCACGGAATCCGCCCGCCCTTTGTGGACCGCGCTCACTCGGAACGAAACGAGAGTGACGATGCTTTTCTGGCCGCCGATGTTCCGCCATTCCGAGCGCTGGGAACGTGTTTGCCCGGTGAAGATCAAATCCGCGCTCTCCACCAGTTGATCGAAGGAAGGCGCGATGACAGTGGCGCCAAACCCGCGTCCCGCTGACAGCGTGAAGAAAACAATGAGGCAAAAATAAATCCAACGTCGCGAGATGGTCTGGCAAATCACGCACGCAGATTAACGACTGCTTTGCGGCAAGCAATCCTGCGCTGGCTGAAACCATCCATTTCAACAGAAGCAAACAAAGGGAACAAACGATGAAGGGCTTTGATCTTCATCTGCCCGTTACGAATAGGACTACTGACAATGGCGCGCCTTCTTCGTTCCCTTCGTTTCTGTAAGAACCGAACCTCGCTTCAGCGCAGCGTGGAAGCCCCGTTGCCTTCGTCCACGTAAAAGGCGCCGCCGAAGGTCGTCGTTTTCAAATACTGTTCCCAGCGGCGTAGCCCGATTTCCCGGGTCGCTGTGATCGTTTCTGTTTTCGGCTGGCCCGAAGGGGCCTTGCCATTGACCAATGCTTCGGCGAGCACGCGGCCATCCATCGGCTCCGGCTGCTTGATGCCGAGGATTGAGAGGATGGTCGGGGCCACGTCGGCGTTGCTCGATGGCAGTTCGTTCAAAAAGCTCGCGCGGAAACTGGGGCCATTTCCGATAAGCGTGTTGTGCATGTCGAAGCGGCTCAACGACGCGTGCGTGCCCCCGCCGCGTTTGCCGCCTTCGCTCAAGACATAGCCCGGCACGTTGAACTCATTTTTCGTCTCCATCCATTTGAACGACACAATAAGATCCGGCAACGTGTTCGTCGGATCGAGGCGGGCGGCGGACAGTGGGAACGTACCTTCAATCGGAATGCGCGAGAAAATCACGCCGGCAATTTCCGAGCTTTGGAGGAAAGCCGCCAGTCGGTGAATGACCTCTTCCTTTTCGTCTATCACGTAGAGCATGGCGCTGCCGCCGAGGCCCACAACCATGACATCGCCAGGCTCGGCATCCTCGAATTTCTTCGTGGCCTTGAACCCGGACTTTTTCAGGATGTCGGCGAGGTCGAAGCCGCGCGCAATCGTGGAGAACCCATGATCCGAGACGACCATCACGTCCGTTTTGTCGCGAATTTTCTTCTCTTCGAGGAAGTGCAGAATGGAGGCGAGCCGCTTGTCGCTGCTTTCCAGCGCGGCGATGGCATTGTCCGAACCGGGGCTGGCATTGTGCTGCGAGGCATCGGGTTCGCTCAGCCAGATGACGCTCAACTTCGGCACGCCTTTTTTCCAAACAACCTCGCGCAGCGTCTTGACCGTCCACTCATCGCGGCCCGTGTTCGGAATCGTGTTCGTCGGGAAATCTTTGTTGTCGTTCACCCGTTTGGTTTCGGGCTTTAACGACGAAGGCATGATGATGCCATTGTAGAGCACGATGGAGTCTTTGCCCGCGCCGGTGGTTTTGCGTTGCGAGCGGTCCTGCAATAGCGCGACCGGCTTGGTCCCGGCCACAACGGTGGGGAAACCCGCGGCCTGGACGATCTCGCACATGGTCGGCACGCGAA
>DATHKK010000631.1:0-5935 GCA_035489355.1 Candidatus Limnocylindria bacterium | reverse complement strand
CGTAGAGCAACACGCCGAGCGCGTAGATGTCGCTGCGCGTGTCGATGTCCAAGCCGCTCATCTCCGCCTGCTCGGGACTCATGTAAGCCGGCGTGCCAATGAACGCCGCGAACTCAGTAAAGAGTGTCTTCTCGGTGAGCCGCTGCTCCGTCGCTTTCGCGATCCCAAAGTCGATCACCTTCGGCACGGGCACGCTGTCATGCAGCGTCACGAGAATATTCGACGGCTTGATGTCGCGATGAATCACGCCCTTCTGGTGCGCGTGTTGAATCGCCTGGCAAACCTGGATGAACAGCTTCAGCCGCTCCTCGGTGGGAAGATTATTTTGATCGCAATACTCCGTGATGCGGATGCCGCGCACCAATTCCATGACAAAGTACGGGCGGCCCGTTTCTGTCGCGCCCGCATCGAGCACCTTGGCGATATTCGGATGATCCATCATCGCCAGCGCCTGCCGCTCGGCTTCGAAGCGTGCGATCACGGACTTCGTATCCATGCCGAGCTTGATCACCTTCAACGCCACGCGGCGGCGGACCGGCTCTTCCTGCTCGGCCATGTAAACGATACCGCAGCCGCCTTCGCCGATCTTCTGGAGCAACTTGTAACGGCCAATGCGATCGCCGGGCTTTTCCGTTACGGCCACGGTCAGATTGAAAAGAGGACCGAGCCGCAACGTCGAGGTCGGCGTCGAGGCTGCGGGGGATTCGAGGAAGTCACCGACGTGCTCTTGCTCGGCGAGCAACTCTTCGACTCGCCCGCGCAAGGCAGCATCACTGCGGCATTCGGTTTCGAGGAACGACGCTCGCTCGCGCGAATCCTTGTCCAACGCCGCTAAAAACAACTCACGTTCGCGAGCTTGGGACGGCGTTGAAGATTCAGGACTCATGGCGCTTTACGAACATACTTGCGCAAGGACGTTACGAAGTCCGCCCAAAATCACCATTGGGCATTAACGCGTGCGGCGAATCTCCCGGTGCAACCAGGCACGAGCGTACGTCCAGGTGCGCTCGGCGGTGCGCGGGGCCAGGTCGAGCGCGGAGGCGGCTTCCTCCATCGTCATGCCGACGAAGTAACGGAGCTTCACGAGTTCAGCGGCAGCCGGATCTTCCCGGGCCAGCCCGTCGAGCGCGTCGTGGACGGCAAGCAATTCATCCGGCGGCGCGGTGAGCACGAGCGCGGATTCATTCAACTGTTCGTGTTCGGCGCCCGCGCCGCGTTTCAAAGCCTGCTTCTTGCGCGCGTGCTCGACGAGAATGCGCCGCATCGCCTCGGCCGCCGCGCCAAAAAAGTGCGCGCGATTCTGCCACGCCTGTTCATTGGAACCGGCCAGCCGCAGCCAAACCTCATGCACGAGCGCCGTCGGTTGCAGCGTATGGCCCGCGGCTTCACCCGACATTTTGTGCGCGGCGATTTTCCGCAACTCGTCATAAACGAGCGGCAACAGTTTGTCCGTGGCCGAAGCATCGCCGCGATGCACGGCGTCGAGGATCTGCGTTACGTCATTCATTCCCGAATCAACAAGGTCTGTCGCCGACCAGATGGAGGACGGCGCGAGCACAACGAGAAGTTACCGCCCGGCCCAAAGCAATGCTGGAAACGTAAAACACGCTTTGAAATCGCAGCCGTGCATTCGGGAGAAATCCCTGCTAGTGGTGGCGCGGGATGAACCGAAGAATGACAAGCCTGCTGGCAAAACTGGCGATGGTTTTTCTCGCGACCAATCTGGCGAGCAGCGCCACTCCGCTCGCGACCGTTCCTTTCGCTGCGTCGCGCGGGGGCGATCGTGTCATGGTCCCGGTGAACTTGAACGGTTCGAATGGATTGTCCTTCATGCTCGATACAGGATTCTCGATGACGATGATTCATCCCAGCCTCGCCGAACCGCTCAGGCTCCGGCGCGCGGGAGAAATTACGATTCAGGGGATTGCGGGCGAGGAACAAGCTCCGACTTACGAAGGCGCGATCTTCAATATCGGCGGAGTGAAGTATCAGCCGCGGCGTGTGGCAACCTTGAGTTCGGATTCCAATCGGCGACGCCGACGCGACGGCATTCTGGGCTCGGGCGTCTTCCGTCAGTTCGTCGTGGAACTGGATTTCAAACGGCGCGAAATGATTTTGCACGCTCCCACGAATTTCACTTACACGGGCACGGGTGAAGTTTTACCGCTTCGGTTCCGGCGTTCCTCAACCACGCCTTTGATTACGGGCGTGATCAACCGGACCAATGGCACGTCCATTCGCGGCGAGTTCGAAATCGACACCGGCTGCGACAGCGGCGTGTGCCTGGGGCATGAATTCATCGAGGCCAATCATCTCCTCGACCACAGCGGCACGCAGGCGGCGGAGAAATTTGGCGTCGGCGGAGGCACGCAGACGCGCAGCGGGCACCTGCCGCAAGTGCAACTCGGCGCCATCAAAATCGAGAAGCCCGAGACAGATTTTTTCATCGAAAGCTCGCCGGTGGACAGTGGCCTGGCGGGTCACATCGGCATCGGCGTGTTGAAGCACTACAAAGTGATTTTTGATTATTCGCGGAAGCAGATGATTCTCGGAATGCCCGGCCCGTAACGTGGTCCATCAACTAGCCCATCAAGACACGCGCAGTTTTTCTTTGCCTTCCTATTGCCCTTTCGCGGGTAATTGCCGTATGTCGAATTTTCTCAGCGACCTTGAACCGCTGAAACAAGCTGCGCTGGCGGACCTAAAAGCCGCTGCGGACATGCCGGCGCTGGAACAGGCCAAAGGCGCGTGGATTGGACCGAACGGCAAGTTCACCGCGCTCATGAAGCAGCTTGGGACTTTGCCAAAGGAAGAAAAACCTCTCGCGGGCAAAGCCATCAACACAGTGAAGGTGGAACTCGAAGCAGTACTCACGGCTCGCCGTGAGGAGTTGGAACTTCAAGCTTCGTTACCAATGGAGCCAACCGATTTCACGCTGCCCGGCCGCCGTCGCGCGCTCGGCAAGCTGCATCCGCTCACGCAGGTCACTGACGACATCGTGCGCGCGTTTCGGAAGATTGGGTTCGTCGTCGCCGACGGGCCGGAGATTGAGGACGACTTTCATTGCTTTGACGCGCTCAACACACCTGCTGACCACCCCGCACGCGACACACAAGATACATTTTATGTTGGAGCGCCCGGTTCACCCAGTCCTGTTCAGTTAAGAATTACAAATCAAACGTCGAACGCACCGATTCGACCGGAACTATCTGGAGGCAATTATGGATTACTCCGCACACACACCAGTTCAGTGCAGATTCGTGTGATGCAATCGCAGTCGCCGCCGATCCGCATCATTGCGCCGGGCCGCGTTTATCGCCGCGACAATGCCGACGCCACGCACAACCCGGCGTTCCAGCAGATCGAGGGACTCTACGTGGACAAGAACGTCACCGTCGGCGACCTCAAGGGCACCGTCGAATTCGTCTTCAAGGAAGTGCTGGGCGATGACGTGAAGCTCAGGTTTCGTCCACACTACTTCAGCTACACTGAGCCGAGCCTGGAAATTGATTTCACCAACTCACTCGTGAAGAAGCTCGGCAAAGATTGGCTCGAGATCGCCGGCTGCGGCATGGTGCACCCGAAAGTCTTCGAGAACGTCGGCTACGATCCTGAAGTGTGGACCGGCTGGGCCTTCGGTTTCGGCATTGAACGCATCGCCATGCTCCGCTACGGCATCAACGATATCCGGCTGTTCTACGAGAACGATGTGCGGTTTTTGAAGCAGTTCTGAAAGATGAGGCCCGTCCTCGTTGCCACGTGCAAAACGAACTCGACATTGTCCGCGATGTTTCCGCCCGGCTCGATTCTGCGAGCTTCGCCTTCATGCTGACGGGTTCGATGGCCATGAACTACTACGCCCAACCGCGCATGACTCGTGACATTGATCTCGTGATCGCCCTGCAAGCCGGTGACACCGAACGCATCGTCCGCCTGTTCAGCCCCGACTACTATGTTTCCAGCGAGGCTGTGGACAGTTCCATCGCGCACGAGTCGCTATTCAACCTGATTCATCAGGAGAGCGTCATCAAAGTGGACTGCATCGTGCGCAAGCAGAACGAATATCGCCGCACTGAGTTCGACCGCCGCCAGCGCATCAAAATCCGCGACTTCGAAATTTGGATTGTCAGCAAGGAAGACCTGATTCTCTCCAAACTGTTTTGGGCGAAAGACTCTCGCTCCGAACAGCAACTCCGGGACGTAAAGAACCTCATCTCCACCGGCTGCGACCGGACTTACATCGAGCGTTGGACGACGCCGCTGGGCTTGGATAAGCTCTGGCCGGAAATCGCGCATGACTGACACGTCGCCAGAAATCGCCGAACTCGTCCGGCAAAAGCTGATGGCCCGCCCGGCTGAGGAACGCTTCGTCATGGGCGCGTTGATGTTCGACGCTGCGCGCGAAATGATTCTGGCTTCACTGCCCGAAGGGTTGTCCACCGACCAAATCAAGCGGCGGCTTTTCCAGCGTGTCTATGGACAATCGCTGCCGTTCTGAATCGAATCAAAGCGTGTCGCGCAATGTCACAAACGCTCCCAAAAAACTTGAATCTCCGCTGGGCTGAATTGTCCACGCGATTCATCGCTTCGATACTGGACATTCATTCATATCGCGATGATGTCCAATTTGCAGCGAATTGTGCGGCGGACGCTTTTCTGAAGCGTAGCAAGGATCGATTAAAACTTGGTGACGAGATTCCTGCCTTGGGCGAAATCTTCGACACAATTCAAAAGGCCGGAGGCAAAGAAGCCTTGGATTCGATTGTGGCTTCAACAGCCCGATCTTCCTTACAAAGTTTAGGAACACGTGGAGATGCCGCTTGCATCGTGTTTAGCCATTCCCTTCTCGATTCCCTCCTTTTTTCTTTGTGCGAGTTGTCACACTCCGCGAACGCAGCAGACTGGTTTCCTATGATTCAACAACGGCAAGCCAAGATCGCGGATCTGCTAGCTTCAGATCCGCATCAAATTGCTGTCAACATAGCCAAAACGCACGTAGATACTTTGGAGCGCGAATCGCTCGCAAAAAAATCAGATGCGCTTCACGCCGTTTGTAAGCCAAGTGGCAGCAGCACGATTTTAGACGGATACACGTTCGAAGGCGCGGCCTTAAGAAGCTTTGACGAACTTCGCCACTCAATTGTCCATGGTCTAAAATATCGGGAGCAAATTCCGCAGACGGAATCTTTAATTACTTACGCACGCATGACAGGCATTTACTTTCTTACGATGGTTGGACGCCGATACGCATTGCAAGCGACCGGCACAGGAGACGAATTGGTTTCGATCATCAAGGACGCATTTCAGATCAAACAGACTTCATGAAAGTCACATTCAATTGGCTCAAACAATATGTGGATTTCGATTGGTCGCCGGAGCAACTGGCCGAGCGGCTGACGATGCTCGGGCTGGAAGTCGAACGCGCTCACAAAGTCGGCGGCGAGTTCGAAGGCATCGTTGTCGCGCAGATTCTTACCAAGGACAAGGTGCCTGGTTCGGACAAGCTCTCGGTCTGCAAGGTCAACGACGGCACGGGCGAGCGCACGATCATTTGCGGCGCGCAGAATCACAACGTGGGCGACAAAGTACCGCTTATTCTTCCGAACTTCGCGTTGCCGCTGAAGCCGGGCGAGAAGGAGCCTTTCGTCATCAAAGAGCGAAAAGTTTTCGGCATCACGAGTCAGGGCATGATGTGTTCGCCACAAGAACTGGGCTTACCCGATCAAGTGGATGGCTTGCTGTTGCTGCCAGCCGACGCGCAGATTGGGAAACCGTTCGCGGAATATCTCGGCCGTAGCGGCAGCGATGTGGTTTATGATCTAGAGATCACGCCGAACCGGCCGGACTGGAACAGCGTCATTGGCATCGCGCGCGAGATTGCAGCGCTCACAGGGAATCCGCTCAAGCTGCCGACGATTCAGTTCCTCAACACATC
>DATHKK010000630.1:0-12695 GCA_035489355.1 Candidatus Limnocylindria bacterium | reverse complement strand
GAACCTGATGGGCCACATCATTCGCTGGCGCGATGCGGACGGTAATCCAGCGAGCACGCGTTTTCAGTGGGACATTTTTTTGCTCGCCGGCGATCCAAAAAATCCAGAAGTGACGAAAAAAGGATCGGGCAACAAGGGCCTCGCTTTTGCGCAGCCGGACAAACTCTCGTTCGATCCACGCGGCGTGCTCTGGATTCAAACGGATTCCTCCGCCAGAACATCGCGCAGCCGGATTGGAAAAACATCGGCAACAATCAAATGCTCGCTGCCGATCCCGCGACGGGCGACCTCCGAAGATTTTTGACCGGTCCGATGAGTTGCGAAATCACCGGACTCACATGGACTCCGATGGTCGAACGATGTTCGTGAACATCCAGCATCCTGGCGAACCGCCCATCGAACATCCCGCGCGCAACGATCCGAAGAGGCCGAATGCGATTAGCTCGTGGCCGGATGGTCCCGAAGGCGGACGACCGCGCAGCGCGACCATCGCCATCCGCCGAAACGATGGTGGGTTGATTGGAACGTGATTGGCAGAAACATCGCGATACGCGCCGCCCCGTCCCTGCCATCACACTATTGCGCCAGTCGAAAGAATTGATTGTTCCCCGTATTGGTCAGAGTCACGACGTTGCGGTCCCCGGAAAGCACTGGTGCCTGCGTGACAGGCTGCCAGTCGATTGGGCTAAAGCCAGGCGTCACTTGCAGCAGAAAACCCGTCGCCGTAGCGGGCCAGGAAACGTCGAGGCCGCTGCTGGTTTTCAAAATCGACAACATCGGAGCCGTCGCCGCCGAGTCGCCCGAGATCGTAACCATGTCCAGCCAGAGCGTGCCGCCGGTGCCGTAAGTAGACCCGGCCTGGGTGGCCACATATTCGTCGGCGCCCGCGCCCGTGGCCGTGCTTCCGAATTCGCTGACGATGCGCACGGCGAAATTCGGATTGTCATTTGCGCCCGGAATTCCCGCGAAGCTTGCTCCTGTCGGAAAGAACGTCGTTTGCACCGGGTTCGTATAAACGACGAAATCGACGAAGTTCGCGCCATCCAAAGAATACTGGAGCCGCCAGTATTTGCTGCCAGTGGCACTGTTGTAATGGTCCCAGGAAATCGCGATATCACGATAGCCCGCCGTGCTGACGCGGAACTCCGCCCCACTGGTTTTGTTTTCCGTGCCTTGCGCCGGGAAGCTGCCGAAGCGCCACTTCGAGTTGTCGGCCGGCGCGGGATCGAAACTGTTCCCCGCCACATTGCTGATCAGCGAATTCGTGGCCGTGCCCGCACTGGTCGCGGTTCCCGTGCCGACGGCCGGAATCAAAGTTCCCGTGTTCACGTTCGTGTCCGGCGGAACGCTGTTGAAATTCCAGAGCGCAATGATTTCCGAGCGCAGCACCTTGAACATGAACGAAGTCGCGTTCGTGAACACGCCATCGCTCACCGTCACCGTGATCCATGAGGCGCCGGCTTCTTCGCTGACCGGAGTCAGCGTCAGCGTGCGCACGCTGCCCGTGGGGCTGATGGAAATGTTCGCGACCGGAATAAGCCGGGAATTCGACGACGCGACAATGATGGAAAGATCGTCGGCGACAGTTTCCGCGTCGCCGATGGTAAAGGCAGCATTGGTCGAAGTGTTCGCCAGGATCGTCACGTGACTGATGGATGAAATCGTCGGCGGAGTATTCGTCGGCAAGACCGCAAGATCGAAGCTCGTAAAGTTAAATTTGCCGTCAGCGTCGGTCACGCGGACCGTGATGATCGCGGCGCCTTCCTGATCGAGTTGGGGCGTAAGAGTCAGCGTGCGATTGGAACCGCTCCCACCGAACGAGAAGCCATTCACGAGTGTGGGATTGGATGAGGAAGCTTCTACCGTCAAAAGATCCGCCGCCGTTTCCGCATCGCCGATGGTGAACGGAATCGCGGCACTGGCCTGGTTCACGCGCGTGGTTTGATCGTTGATGGCGGAGATGATCGGCTGCGCGTTGTTCGTGTCCTGAATGCTCCCGCCGAAGGTCATCATGTCGAGACGCAGCGTGCCGCCGACTCCGTAGCTGGACGCGGGATTGACCGGCGCGTATCCGGCCGTGCCCGATCCCGTGGCCGTGCTCTGAAATTCGCTGAGAATGCGGACGGCGAAGTTCGAGTTATTGTTGGCCGCTGGCACGGGCGCAAAGCTCACGCTGAAATTCGTCCACGCGGCGATGAGTGAATTTTCGATGACGACGTAATCCACGAAGTTGCTGCCATCGTCCGTGTATTGGATACGCCAATAGCGGTTCGCCGTCGCGCTGTTCTGCTGGTCCCACGCCATCGTGATGTTCTCATAGCCGGCGGTGCTCAAACGAAATTCCACGCCAGAAGTTTTGTTGCCTGATCCTTGCGTAGGAAACGTGGCGAGACGCCAGTTGCTGTTATCGCCGGTGTTGGGATCGGTTCCACCATTGGCCGCGGTAAAAGATTCCGTGACGGTCCCGAGCCGCGCGGCTGAACCGCTGCCGATGAGCGGCGTCAATGTCCCCGTCGCCGGATCGAAGTCGAACGGGCTGTTGAAATCCCACTGCACGAGGGTGTCGCCGCGGGTCAGCAAGCTGAGAAACAGCAAGGTCAGAATCAAAGTGGTTCGTTTCATTTTTATTTGTTTCAGGTGAGTTCGAACTAAGGCTTCGGCACCGATCTCAATGTGTCCTGCGAAGTATTCCAAACATTGAGCCAGCGCGCGCGAGTGACGAACTCAGCATGGCCATCGCAGAAATTCATATTCCCACCTTCCGCCCCGTGGTTGTCTTCGGGATTGGGATAGTTGGTAGTCGTTGCTGCGGTACCGGCATCAGCGTCCACCATGAGAAAGATTTCCGAGGGTCCCGGCGTTGCGCCTTTGAGAGGGGTATAGGTCTTAATGACATTGGAATTCACGCTGGCTTCAGTTTTCTTCGGACCCGCGTCGCCCCGGAACAGACCGAGAATCTCGTAGCTGTGGCCAAAGCCGCCTTTCTTCGGCGCGATGGTCGTCAAATCGATCACGACTTTCTCGGTCGTCCCCGGCTTCACTGCGGTCGTCGGACGAATGACGTGCTTGGCGCTCGGACAAATAAAGCTGCCTGTGCCATCGATGTAGCCCGGTTGCAGCCACGTCATATCGTCATCACGCGAGTCGCGATTTGATCCGGCCGTCGTCACCGGCAGATAAGTCGGGAGCCATGTAGGCCCGGTGAGTTGGCCCTCGTTGTCATCCGCGTAAAGCTGACTACCGAGACCGAGTTGCTTGAGATTGTTCAAACACGCCGTGCGATTGGCGCGTTCCTTCGCCCGGGCCAGCGCGGGCAAGAGCAGCGCGGCAAGGATCGCAAGGATCGCGATCACCACCAGCAACTCGATCAGCGTGAATCCCTTCCTCCCTTTCCCGCCCCTGTGAATTCCAACATCGGACTTTCCTGCCAACACTCCATGAATCTTCATCAACGACTCCAACTTCACGGAGCGCGCCGGATCGATTCAACCGCGAAGCCGCGTTCGCGTGTTAAGTTGTCGTGACGCCGGTCACAGGATTTTAACAATCAGAGAGAGAGGAGAAACCTGCGTAGCAGCCGACGAAAGCACAGAAAACATTCTGGCACTTCATCTTTATTGAACGCCGATACGCGGCGCTGACGGCTCGCTACTGAGCGAAGACAGCGTAAAAGCGTTGGCTGCCGCCCGGAGCGGGCACGTCGGTGAACTGATATTGGCCGGGCGAGGTTTCCGTCGCTGGACCGAGCACGGGCCAATTGCTCAGGGGCAACGCAATGTTGGTGCTGCCCGACACACTATAGAGCGCGCCCACCGAACCCGCGAAAGCAATCTGGATTGAGCCGTCGCCGAGCACGACCGGAACGCTCAGCCGAGCGGGAGTGACCACCACAGTAAGACGAAGGTTATACCGTCCATCGTCGCCAATGAAAGTGCTCGCGCGGAATCCGTACCCGTCGGGTGTGAGTCCGGTCACGACTGCGTGGTTTGTGATGGAGTCGGCGACGAGAATATCGAACGTGCTGTGGAGAGGCGGATTGAACTCGTCCAGAACGTGGACGGCGATGGTGCCTTCAAGGCTTGCACTGCTGCCTGTCAAGCCGGTTGCGTCCGGCAGGCCGATGTCCACGAAGTCGTTGCTGCCTGTCGCAGCGATGTCGATGCGGAGCGTCCCGTTGCTTCCTTGAAAATAAGAATTGGTGGTGAACACAGCCACGCTGATCGGGTTGATCGGAAGGTTGGTCGCCGTGGTGCCTTCATTGCTTGCGAAATCGGCCCGTCCAGGACTGAAAGTGCCGCCGTTGTTGACCAATGTGATGCCCAGTCCGTTGGCCACGAGCGTACCGCCGGTGAATTTGAAAGCATTGAAAGCGGAAGTGTTGGTGACTGAGATGCTGTTGCAGATCAGCATTCCTGTATCCGTCAAATTGAACACGTTGATCGATCCCGCGCCGCCGACCGCGTTGCCGAATTGCAGGCGCGGCGTAAGCAGAATGCCCCCGCTCAGATTGTAAGTGCCCGACGCTGGAATGGTAGCGGTGTTGCGCCCGATCTGCGTGACGGCTGTGCCCGGCGCGGAAAAGCCGCGAACATAGACCGTGCCGTTGGATTGATTCACGGTTCCCGAAGTCCGATTGCCTATGGCGAAAATGGCGCCGGAATTTATTTGTAGGTCTCCGCCACTCAGGTTGTAGGTGCCTGCCGATCCGATGCCATAGCCCACGTTGACGTTTCCATCGTTCATGAAAACAAAGCCGCCGGACTGCTCGAAAAATCCGGTGCTGGCTGCTCCGGCGCCGAGAATCGTGCCGCCCACGCGAACGTCGAAACCGCAAACAAGAATTCCCCCTGTCATACGCAGCGTGCCGCTCGTGCCGTTCGTATCGCCCATGACGACGAAGCTGGCGCTGACGACTTGTGAGTCGTCGATGAGAGCGGTGCCGCCGTTGCCAATGCGGGCCTCGTCATTGCCAGGAATAGCGCCAGTGGCCCAATTGGTAGGGATATTCCAAAGACCGACGCCAGGATTGATCCAGTAATTCGTAATGGCGTGAGCCTGCACCACCAGCCCCACCGCCAGAACCGCGAAAAGTATGTTCCTGCCTTTCATTGTTTGCGCTGAGGTTGAGAGATAGAACGCCGGCCCCACCAAGGGAAAGTGAATAGGGGTCGAATTGTTCCTGTGCTCCTACTCACGACGCGACGCGCCGCGGCGACATTCGGACTTTTTATCCGGAATGCCCCGAAGGGCGAATACCAGGCACAAGAAAACCCTGAGAACAATGGATGTGCGCGCGGATGGAACGGGCGAACACACGACACACACTCACAGTGTCAGGCGAAAAAACTTGGCCGTCGAAGTGAAGCTGTTGGTAGAGCGGAAATCACTGGAGCCTGAAAATACATTGGTAACAGTCTGCCAGTCGCCGATGCCAAGCTGTTGCGCAGCTTGCAATCGATAGCCCAAATAAAGCTTGGGCCAAGACAGAACCAAGGATGACCCGGTTCGCCGAACCGTTACGCGCGGCGGCGGAATCGGCAGGTCGGCGATGAGTCGAAGATCGAAACTGATGTCCTCGCTGTGCGCCCCCTGATTGTGAATTTCCACGGCTAGATGGTTCGTGCCCTCGAGCAGCGCAGCCGGATTCACCCAGTGGTCGATGAATTCATTCTCGGGCACGGCGCCCGTCAGCGCGTAAGTCTTATTGCTCACCGCGCCCGAGGGCATGTTGCCGCGAAAAAGTTCCTGGCCGTTCAGGTAAACAATCGCGCCATCATCACGAAGCAAGCGCACGACCAGATTGGAATGCGCAGCGGCATTGGTGACGTGGAACGCGTGACGGAAATAATAAGCAGGGTGGATACTCCCGTCTGACATGTTGAAAAAGTTCACGACCGTAAGTTCATCCTGCTCACCGAATCCAAACTGCGCGCGGCCCGAGGGCCACGTCCTCAAATCAGCGCCCGGGGCAAACCACGTCGGGTCCGGATCAAGGCCGCCGTCCAGGTATTTCCAGACTGCTTCTTCGTTCACGAACGCCACTCCTTCCGCGTTCACGAAGATGTTCACGGGATTCGAGGACGGCATGCCGCCAACTCCTGCCATCAATGTGTGAGGACCAAAACCCACGTTGGACCAGATCATCGACCAGCCATTTTGACTGCTGCCCGAACCGATGAAAACCAGGTCATCAAAAAAGTTGACGTAAGTCGTGCCCGGGCCGGGATTGCTCACGCTGGCATCTAGTCGAATGCTCAATTCCATTCCCAGCGCTTTGCTGAAACGGCTCTGGTTCGTGGGCGAGACGAACGTTACGATGGACTGCGAAGCAAGAGGCGCGTTGAATGCCAGATAAAGCAACCACACCCATGTAGTGCGGCGGGAAATCATCAGCGGCATTTTCCACGGTCAGGTGCGTGCGTCAACTCGCCAAAAGTGCGATTAACTACCCCTCTGCCCTCAGCACTTTCAGCGGGGGGCGCTGTAGAACGGAGCGGCTGGCCGTGAGCCCAATGATGACGGTGAGCGCGGAGTTGATCGCGATGGCTGCAATGAGATGCGCAATGGGCAGCGAGAAGCCGATCTTGAAAACAAATTTGGTGAGCATCCATTGCGCACCGACGGCGAGCGCAATGCCAGTGATGCTGGCGAGCATTCCGAGGAGAAGAAACTCGACCATCTGGATGCGAATCAACTGGCCCGACGATGCACCGAGCGTACGCAGCAGAACGGTCTCGCGCAGTCGCTGGACGCGGCTGTTCAACACGGCGGTGATGAGAAGAATCAAACCGGTGAGCACGGTGAACATCGCCATGAATTGAATCGCGAAGGAAATTTTCGAGACGATTCCTTCCACCACGCGCAGCACGAGGGTGAAGTCGATCGTGGACACATTCGGGAAACGCTGGACGATGGCGCGCTGCATGGCGGCGGAGGCTTCGCTGTCCTTCACGCGCGTAGTGATGATGAAAAATCCGGGCGCGTCCTCCAGCACGCCAGTGGGAAACACGACGAAGAAGTTGGCTTGCAAGCGACGCCAGTCCACGCGGCGCACGTTGGCAATGCGCGTTTTCATCGGGATGCCTTGGATGTCGAAAACGATTTCGTCGCCAAGCCCCACGTCGAGATCGCGCGCGATGCCTTGCTCGATGGAAATGGGAATCACGCCGTTGGTGGACGAAGCGCTCTTGATCCATTCGCCGGAGAGAAGTTCCTCGGAGTCCGCCAGGTGATCGCGAAATGTAGAGCGATACTCGCGGCGCAACGCCCAACGGTCATTGCGCGCTTTCTTCTTGATGAGTTCGCCCGAAGCGACGCCTTTCACGGATTGGATGCGCATCGTCACCACAGGGGAGAGATCGATTACGGGAAGATGCTGATTCGTGAGCACGGCCATGACGCCGCTCTTTTGATCGGCTTGAACATCGAAGAGGACGGCGTTGGGCTTGTTGCCGCCGTTGTCCGGCGTCAACTGCTTCACGAGCGAATGCTGCACGAGGTAGAGCGTGAGAATCAGGAAGGTGCCGAGGCCGAGCGATACCATGAGAAGCGAGGTGCGGTTGTTGGGCCGATGCAGGCTGGCCAGCCCTTGCCGCCACACGAATGGCCACGATGCGCGGGTGACGCGGCGCACCATCCACACTACGATCCGCGACACGCCCAGCAGCAAAAGCAACGCGCCCGCAAGTCCGCCGGCAAAGCCTACGCCCTGTTTCCATTCTTTGGTTTGCGCGATGGCGAACCAAACAACGCCGATGGCGATGGCAGCATAAACAGCGAAGAGCCACGGATCGCGCTTGGGTGAATGTTCGAGGTCGCGGCGAAACACAGCGAGTGGCGACACGTTGCGCACCTGGAGCAATGGCAGCAGCGCGAACAACATGCAGATCACAAAACCCAGCGCCGCCGCGCGGGCCACGGAAAACACATCGAGCGAGAACTGCACTTCGATGGGAATGAAATCCGCCAGCGCCCACGGCAGAAGTTGTTGCAGCAAAACGCCGAGACCTGCGCCGGCTATCACTCCCACAAGGCCAAGCGCCGCGCCTTGGATCAAATATATCGTAAAGGCTTGCGCCGCCGTCGTGCCGAGACAGCGCAGCACCGCGACCGAGTCGAGCCGTTGCCGCACATGCACTTGAATAGCGCTGGCGATTCCGATCGCTCCCAGCAGGAGCGCGATGAAGCCGACCAGATTGAGGAAGCGATAGAGATTCTGCAGCGATTGACCGAGATCGCCTTTGCGTTCTTCCACCGTGTCGAAGCGCAATTGCAATTCGTCACGCCGATCGCGGAGTTGTTTCACCGCGTCTTGCAGCGCGACGTCCGACGAGAAGCGGACGTAGCGGCGATAACGCGCGAGGCTGGCGTCGCCGAGCAACTTGGTGGCGATCAACTTTTCCATCGGCAGGAAAACACGCGGCGCGAGACTGGCGAAGAGTTCGTTGTCGCCTGGAACTTTCAAGAGCGAGCCAACGATGGGGACCGTGAGTTCACCGACCTTCACCTCGTCGCCGACTTGCGCGCCGAACTGGTGCATCAAGCTGTCTTCCACGAGCGCACCTTCGCCGCGCTTGAACCGTTGCCAGCCTTCATTGGGCAACGTTTCCACCGCGCCGTAGTACGGAAAATCACCACTCAGCGCCCCGAGCTGCGCGAGCCGTGTCCCCTGCCCTTTGGGAAACAAAACCATCGAGGAGAAAAGCACCTGATCCGAGTGAGCGGTGCCGATGCCGTCGAGAAAGGCGCGTTGCGCGTCAGTGAACGCGTCGCGCGACTGCACCATGAGGTCAGCGCCGAGCAACGCTTTGGTCTGCTCCTCCACCGCGCGTTCGAGATTCCTGCCGAAAGATCCAATCGCGATCATCGCGGCAATGCCCAGCACGATGGACATGGAAAAGAGCAGCAGCTTGCGGCGGCTGCGGCGGCTGTCGCGCCAGGCCATGAGGTAGAACCACGGCCAGGCGACGCGTCTGTTTTTTACTGATGATGGTGCAGGCATGACGTCGCGGAACTCAGGCGGGCTGCGTGGCACTGTCCTCGACGAGTCGTCCGCCGCGCAGCCGCAGGATGCGCTCGGTTCGGCGCGCGAGTTCCAAATCGTGCGTCACCAGCACGAGCGCGGTGTCGAGTTCGTCGTTCATCTCGAAGATGAGGTCCACGACTTTGCCGGCCGTTTCCGCATCCAAATTTCCGTTCGGTTCATCGGCGAAGAGAATGTGCGGGCGATTGATAAATGCTCGCGCCAGCGCGACACGCTGTTGCTCGCCGCCACTCAGTTGCGCCGGGTAATGATCCAGCCGATCGGACAATCCTACGCGCGCCAGGAGCTGCCTCGCTTCATTCGTGGCCCCGCGTTCGCCACGCAGTTCGAGCGGAATCATCACGTTCTCGAGCGCGGTCAGATTGGGCAGCAGTTGAAAATTCTGGAAGACAAAGCCCGTGTGCTGGTTGCGCAGCAAAGCCCGCTGGTTCTCGCTCAATTGATTCAGCACGTTGCCGTTCAGGACCACGGAGCCGCTCGTCGGCACATCGAGTCCAGCGCACAGTCCGAGCAACGTCGTCTTGCCGCTGCCGGACGGGCCGACGATGGCGCACGTCGCGCGGCGTGCGAGTTGAAAACTGACGTTGTCCAACACCGTCAGGCTTCGGTTGCCGCTCGTGTAAGCGCGGGAAAGATTCCGCACGTCGAGAATTACCTCTGAACTCATTCTGGTTTCCTGTGCCACGGGACAAGTCTGACGTGTCTCAGGGAAATTCGCACAGAATTTTGTCAGGAGAGCGCACGTTTTGAGATCGTAGCCTGCACTTCTCACCAGGCTTTGCAGCCGCCGACGTGATGAGAATCCCACGATCGCACGCCGGGCATCGCCGCCATGAACCGCGCAGGTTGATGGGGCGCGTCGCTCCCTCAGCGGTTGAGGAACAGGCGTGAGCAAACTCTATTTTGCCGCCGCAGCTTCGGATTTGGGAGCTTTGAGATCGACGCGGTTGGGAATTTCTCCGAAGTGGTAATAGCGGTGCTCCATCCGATCGTCGCGCACGATCACGACGCGCATTCCGGACTTGTCGCCGCCGTGAGGCATACCGACCGGCCCCGTCGTCACCGCTTCCATGTCGCCATCACGTGCGATGGCGTTGCGATGATAATGACCGGAGAAAAGGTATTTCACTCCCGCCTCGCGGAACAGAGTGAGATACACAGCGCGCCGTTCGCTCGGAATGTTGAAGTATTGATCCGGCTCGTCGGCAGCCTTCAGAAACCACGGGTGATGTTGAAAGATCACGATGTGCTGCGGCCGGCTTTCGCGCGCGCGTTCCAGTTCCGTGCGCAGCCAGCGCTCCTGCTCGGCGAGTTGATAGGTGGTCTGCTGCGGCGAATGAATCACGCCGGAGTTGAGCACGATGCCGAGGAGTCCCACGTGTTGAAAGGTGTAGTGATCCGCGCCGAACTGATTCGTGTAAGCCGCGAGAGTTAAAGGCGTTGGCACATTTTCAATGTCGTGATTGCCCGCGACGTTGTGTACCGGGATGGAGCGATCGATTTTCGCCACGATCCGTTGAAACTCAGCAATCTGGGCGGCGTCGCCCGGTTTGTTCACGAGGTCGCCCGTGATCACGACGAACGCCGGATGGAGGCGGTTGACGCTGGCCACCGCGAATTCGAAGTTCGCCGTCTCCTGCGCGAAATCCTTGTCCCCGGTGAACATCCCGAACTGCGGGTCGCTGAGCTGAATGAAAAAGAAAGGCTCGGCCGCTCGCGCCGGGATGCTTGAAAGGAAAAGCACGGCGCTGAGCACCATGCTTCGGGCCGTCGCGGTCATCCATCGTTTCATAAGTGTGTTCGATGTTCTGTGCCAGTCCGCATTCAATGTGAAGAGCGAAGGGAAGTAAACTCCAGTCGAGGTGGTTCTATGGCGGCGAGCATCTTGCCTGCCGCCACGTCTGTGTCCGGTTGCGCTGCTTCCTGTGCGCTGTCCCGTTCTCGCATTGCACGCTGCGTCGGCTGCTGTTACTAACTACGCGGTTGCTGCTCCAAATATGAAACACATCTTGCTCTTGCTGTCGGCCTGGTTGTGCGTCGGCCCTGCTGAAGCGGCTTCGCCTCAAATTTCCCAGTCGCTCAAAACAATTCGCGCCGTCGGTGCGGAAGGACAAGGCAACGCCGAGGCTGCGCGAGCCTGGAAGGAAGTCGGCGCAGCGGATGCCGCGTCGTTGCCGGCGATCCTCGCGGCCATGGACGGGGCGAACGATCTCGCAGTGAATTGGCTGCGTGCCGCGGTGGATGCAATCGCTGAGCGCGAGTTGGCCGCAGGCCGCAAGCTGCCGATCGCGGGCCTCGAGAAGTTTGTGCGCGACACAAAGCACCATCCCCGCGCGCGCCGCCTTGCCTACGAGTTGATCGTCAGCGCCGAGCCGGCCAAAGCGGAACGGCTAATCGCCAGCTTGCGCGATGATCCCGCGAATGAGTTGCGACGTGATGCCGTGCAACGTCTCATCGACGAAGCCGCGAGTCTTCGCACTGCCGGGAAAACAAACGACGCTGTTCCCAAATATCAAACCGCGCTGAAGTCCGCGCGCGACGTGGACCAGGTCGAAGGGATTGCGAAGGAACTCAAGAAGCTGGGCAGTCCGGCCGAGTTGCCAACAGTGTTCGGCTGGCTCACGGATTGGAAAGTCATTGGCCCCTTCGACAGCACCGGCGGCGCCGGACATGACAAAGTTTATCCGCCCGAGGAGCGCGTTGATCTCGCCGCCGAGTACGACGGGAAGGTCGGCAAGGTGCGCTGGCAGGATTTCAAAGCCACGGGCGATTACGGTCTCGTCGATCTCAACAAACCCTGCGGCGCGCTCAAGGAAGTCGCGGGCTACGCTTACACGGAATTTCAATCGGACAAGGCGCGTCCGGTCGAGTTGCGTCTCGGCTGCAAGAACGCCTGGAAGGTCTGGCTCAATGGAAAGTTTCTGTTCGGTCGCGACGAATACCATCGCGGCATGGAGATCGATCAATACCGGCTGGCGGGCGAATTGAAGAAAGGGAAGAACACGATCCTCGTGAAGATTTGCCAGAACGAGATGAAGGAAAAGTGGACGGTCGAATGGGAATTCCAACTTCGCATTACCGACGCCGTCGGGACGCCGATCGCTTCCGCCAAACTGTAAGTTCAACCCGCTGCCACTGTCATGAAATCATTCTTCATCTCCGCTGCGCTTCTCGCTGCGCTTCAATTCGCCACCGCGGACTGGCCCCAGTTTCGCGGCCCGCTCGGCAACGGCATCGCCAGCGCGGCGGACGTGCCGGCCAAGCTCGACACGAACAGCATCGCCTGGGCGGCGGATTTGCCGGGGCGCGGATTGAGCAGCCCCATCATCATCGGTGATCGAGTGTTCGTCACTTGCTCCAGCGGGCCGAAACAGGATCGTCTCCACGTTATCTGCTTCAACGCGAAGGACGGGACCAAGCGCTGGGAGCGGCGGTTCTGGGCCACGGGCCGCACCATGTCCCATGACAAAACGTCCGTGGCCGCGCCGACTCCCGCGAGCGATGGCGAGCGCATCTTCGCGATCTTTTCCTCCAACGATCTGGTTTGCCTCGATCTCGAGGGCAACCTGATTTGGATCCGCGGATTGACGCGCGATTACCCGAATGCCAGCAACAGCCTCGGCATGTCTTCGTCGCTCACGGTCACGGACGG
>DATHKK010000629.1:0-8640 GCA_035489355.1 Candidatus Limnocylindria bacterium | reverse complement strand
TATGAACGGAAATCTCGACGAGGCGTTGCGCTCGATTCGTTTCCGCGACTTCGGATGACCGCATCAAATCCACGAGATGATCGCCGTGCAGACCCTCGGTCAGCCCATCAGTGCAAAGCAGGAACATATCGCCCGGCTCGTACGCGACCGCGCCGACTTGCGGGTCCACGAATTGATTGCCGCCGCCGAGAGATTTCTGGAGCACGTTGCGCCGCGGGTGGGTGCGCGCTTCCCATTCTTTGATGTGGCCGTTGCGCAACAGCCAGGCCACGTGCGTGTCGTCCTGACTGAGTTGCTTGATCCCGAGGCCGGCGAGGTCGCGCTTCGAGAGAAAATAAATCCGGCTGTCGCCCACGTGGCCGAAATACATCCAGCCCGGCGTGAACCAGCACAGGCTCAAGGTGGTTTCCATGCCGCGGCACTCCTCGTAGCTGTTGCCCACGTAAACGAGCGCCTTATGAATTTGATCGAACAGCTCGCCGAGAAAGTCATCGATGCCGGCGTCCAGCCCGAGCGCGGAGAGTTTGTAGGAGCGGGGCAAGAGCGTGGTGATCTTCTCGACGGCAATGCGGCTGGCGAATTCCCCGGCCCTGGCGCCGCCCATGCCGTCGCTGACCGCGAAGGCGTAGTCGTTATGCGCCAGAGAACCTTCGCCGACTTTGCCGAGACGATGCACCTCGCGCGCGTCGAACTGCAGACCGACGAACGAATCTTCGTTGTGTGGGCGGACCTTGCCGCGATCGGTCCAGCCAAACCATTTGAGTGCGGAGACGGAAGGGGGCTTCATTCAGAGAGGAATATTCGACCGCAGAGACGCAGAGGCGCAGAGGAGGGAAATCAGCGAGGCCGTCCGCAAGGACCTCTGCGTCTCTGCGCCTCTGCGGTTCAAATCAAACTGGCTTGTCTTCAAAGCCGGGGAGAATGCTGGCCAGCTCGAAATCGATCAAACAAAAGCGTCCGTCGGACTGGCGGTAGGTCACATTGCGGATGTCGGGATCGTCGTGGCGGACACCGAATTTTTCGAGTTCGGCGAAAAGTTCCTTGAGGCGCGCGTCATCGAGATGCTCCACGTGGCTGCCGCAATTGGTGGTCACGATGCGAAGCTGGGATTCGTCGGCCTCGAGCAATCGGGGAACGAAGGGGCAGCCGCGCGCCTCGAGATGCTGGAGGATTTTCACTTCCCGATGGAACCGCTCGTGCGCATTGGGCCCGTGATACACTTTGATGACCCGCCCATCGAAGGTGAGGTTCACCGTGGCCCGCAAGGTATCTTTGACTTTCAACATTGATTGCCCTGAAGGATTACGCAGACGCTTCGGCTTGAAAAGCACGGTGCATTGAAATCCGGTGGCGCCAGGGGCGTCGGCCCTTTCTCTCCATCAAATTCATCTCTGCCCTCGATTCAAAAACAGAATTCAGCGCGGGCAAATCCGCTCACAGCGTGCAAAAATCAACACTCATCCTTGGACCACGAGCAGCGGTGAGATTCATTTCGAGATCGGTGAAAGCTCCCGCCAGCGTTGGATGAAATGCATTTCGCCCCGTTCACTGCACAGAGTTCTTGCGGCGTGGCACTTGCGTTGCTAAGACCTGCGCGCCCAAGTCGAACTTGGTGCGCTTTAGTCAAAAAAACCTGAACCACAGCACACGCACATGGCGAAGTACAAACTCGAATACATTTGGCTGGACGGTTATGAACCCGTTCCAAATCTCCGCGGCAAAACACAAGTCAAGGAGTTCAAGAACTTTCCGAAACTGGAAGAGCTTCCGCTCTGGGGTTTTGACGGCAGTTCCACTCGGCAAGCCGAAGGCCGCAGCTCGGATTGCATGTTGAAGCCGGTCGCGGTTTATCCCGATCCGGCAAAAACAGACGCCGCGCTCGTGATGTGCGAAGTCATGATGCCGGACGGCACGACGCCGCACCCGACCAACTCGCGCGCGACCATTCTGGACGACCCGGATGCGTGGTTTGGCTTCGAGCAGGAATACTTTCTTTACAAAAATGGTGTGCCTCTCGGTTTTCCAACAGGTGGCGGCTTCCCGCCACCGCAGGGCGAATACTACACCGGCGTCGGCTACAAGAATGTCGGCAACGTGGCGCGCGAGATTGTCGATGCTCATCTTGATCTGTGCCTCGCGGCTGGTATCAACCACGAAGGCATCAACGCCGAAGTGGCGAAGGGCCAGTGGGAATTCCAGGTCTTCGGCAAAGGTTCCAAGAGTGCCGCCGACCAGGTCTGGATGGCGCGCTACCTTCTCAATCGTCTCTGCGAAAAGTATGAAGTGGACGTGAATTACCACTGCAAGCCGCTGGGCAAAGACGTGGATTGGAACGGCTCTGGCATGCACTCGAATTTCTCGACCAAGCACCTGCGCGAAGTCGGCGGGAAGGAATATTTCGAACGCCTCATGGCCGCGTTCGACAAGTTCAAAAACGAGCACATCGCGGTCTATGGCCCGGACAATCACTTGCGCCTGACCGGCCTGCACGAGACGCAGTCGATCGACAAATTCAACTACGGCATCGCGAACCGCGGCGCTTCCGTGCGCGTGCCGCACAGCTTCGTGAACAACGGCTACAAGGGTTATCTGGAGGATCGCCGCCCGAATTCGCAGGGCGACCCGTACAAGATCGCCAGCCGCATTCTGCAGACGATTGCCACGGTGCCGAAGTAAGCGTTTGATTCAGCCCAGAGGCTGAACTCTGGAGGAACCGAACAACACACGGCGCGGACTGAAAGGTCCGCGCCGTTTCCTTTTGATGGAGCGCGGTGTGCCCGCAGGACATGTCTGTTACTCAACGGTGCGCCGACGCCAGTTGGAAACCTTCGATGTTCGTCTGCCAATCAATCACGCCGCTTGTTCGCGTTGCTCATCCTGCTGACTCGCGGGCGGCTCGGCAGGCGCCGGCTCATCCAGCGGGGCCTGCTCTTTTATTTCCGCTTCTTGTGTGCCGGTGACGCCGAGCCATTGTTCACAGGCGGTCACGAGATCGGAATCGGTCGGATAGACGGTCGCCTTTTTGTTTTGCGAAGCCGCCGTGCGCCCTTCGCAGATGTCGTCGTGTTTAAGAATGTTGCCACGCGGACGCAGCAATCGGGCGCGGCGATTGGCGAGCCAGCGAATGATGATCACGCCACTCTCGCCCCGCGTATGGCCGCGCTGAACGTTCGGCCTTGCGCCCAATTCGAACGCCGCGACGTTCTGGATGACTTGCCACGGGTCTCTCGCCTGAAATGCAGTCTGGATTTCTGAATCGGAGAGCAGTTCGATGATTTGCTGAATCTCCGGCTTGAAATCCTGCGCCGCAAACCACGCCAGGCCGTGACCGTGGGCGGAGAGGTTGATGGCGAGGTCGCGTCCGCTGACGAGCACTTCCTCCGGGCCAACGGAACGTTCCTCCGGCGGCAGCATTTGAAGCTCGGCCGAATACATACCGACGATGGAGACAAAGCGGAGCCAGAGATCGTTGAATTTGCAATTGAACATCCCGCTCGCCTCGCCACCGGGCAAGCCGAACGCCCGCGCATACACATCGTGCCGCTGCGCTGCCGTGAGCCGGTTGTGATGGCCCTTCCAGTAGCGGTAGAGCGTGGCGCCAGCCTTTCCCGGGCCGAGTGGCAACAATCCTTGACTGAACATCGCCACCAATCGGTCCACCACGTCGAAGATGCGCGCCTCCTCCAGCATGGCTGCGAAGTAAACGCCCTCGAGCGCGCGGAGATTCGCCGGAACGATCTCTGCATTCACGTCTCCGTCCGGCTGCGCCTGACTTGGGTTAATGGATGACTGGATCGTGCCATTCCCTGCCGTCGGGGATTCAAGGTCTGTGTTCATTCCATTTACATCGGCCTTTTGCCGCCTTCGGGTTAGAAGCCAAGTGGGCATGAAAATCCACGTGCAGAAGCGATTTCACGCCGAAGGGATGCGGCCTTACTTAAAGGAGTTTTAGCTGTTCGAGAAAGGCGCGTGCCGATTATCGCTGATCCCGCAGATTAACATTCACGTGCTCGCACCCGCGGCAGTGATCAGTTCATCACTCGTTCAGGGACTGTGACACCTAAAGCAGCGGCCTTGGAGAGCAGCGAATCCAAATGTTCCAGACAAAAGCGGGACCATGATTCGTAGCCGGACAGATCTTTCACCGCTTCAGCGATGGGAATGAACTCTGGCGCGACGATGCCGCTGCGGCGACCCACGATTTCCTCACTTGCCACGTGCATCACGTGGACGACGCCAAAATGCACAAACCCAACTTCAGTGCTGTCGTCGTTGATCACGGCCACGGCGGCGTCGTTCATTTCATCGATGGCCACCTCTTCCATCAATTCGCGCCGCATGCCCTCGTGATAGCCGAGGCGATTCGAAAAAAGGCCGTGGTCTTCCTCCGAGATGTGTCCGCCCACGCCGACGGAATACAATCCGTGCAACCGCGTTTCCTGTCCGCCTTTGCCGCGGCGATACCGCAGTATCCGGTCGTGACAGAGAATGAGGACATAAGGGATGAGTTGTTTGTAACGCTTGTCTTGTTCGGCGTCGCTTCGGTTCAGATACAGAATCTGGGAAGATGAGGTCACGACCGGCAGGTATTTCTCGATTTCGAGGCTGAGTCCCTGAAACACGCCCAGTTCTTCGAGAAGTTGCCGTTGAAAACAAAGCACTCTTTCTTCTGTTGCCATTGGTCTATTTGCCTTTCGTGTTGCTACCGAAGTTGACGATAGCCTTGGCAGGCCCGCGAGCAAACACTGTTAGCTTCTGTTGACAGGTTACTCACAATCGGGTTTCGGAGGCTTCGCGGGAATCGCGCTTTCCATCGTCGTGTTCCTTGCTAGGCTTGCGGCCCAATCACCAAAGGAATTATGCGCCGCTACATTTCGCTTCTTTTTTGCGCCGTTTCTTTCACCGCTGCCGCTGCGCCGCTGACCATTGTCACGAATGTGGAATTCCAGCCATTGCACGCGCAGGTGCAGCGGGTGGCGCGCGCGCTGACTTTTCTGGGCGCACCGCTCAGTGATGCAGAAACCAAGGAACTCGAAGGCGCGGCCACCATGCCGCCGGCGACCGCGGTAGAGAAAATGCAAACGATGCTCGATCGCCACGCACTCTTTGGTGTGACGATCAATCCCGAGATGCGCGTGAAGGTGGCGGTCGGGGAAGCGAAGTCGGAATTGGATGAGCATGGCTGGCGTGTTTTTCTCGTCAAGGTTGTGAATGACGCGGGCACCACCGCGGCGCTCAAAGCCAGCAGCCCGAACGCGAAAAAGATGGCCGGCTCCGATGCGGCGGAGATTGTTCACGAATGGCTCGACCTCGCGATGTTCGACGCGCAGCCGCTTGCTCCAGCGCTGAGCGGACTCGCTCTCGAATATCGAATCATCCAGATCTACAGCCGCGATGCCGGGAAGCGCGAAGCGAAATTTGCGTTCAACGTGGGACAAGGGACGCAAGACCTCGGGTTCCGCAGCGAAGTGGATGTTCTCTTCACAGCGCGGCCTGCGCATGAAGTGACGCTGCGTGTGCACGATGAAACCGGCGAGCCGACGACGGCATCGTTTCTGATCCGCGATCAACAGAACCGTGTTTACCCCGCGCTTTCAAAACGCCTCGCGCCGGACTTTTCTTTTCACTCGCAGATTTATCGCGCGGATGGCGAGAAGCTGAAGTTGCCCAGCGGCAACTACTCGATCGAACTCATGCGCGGGCCGGAGTCGATCGCAAAGAAATCCACGCACCGGATCGATGACACGACGCGCGAACTTTCTTTTCAAACGGAGCGCTGGATCGATCCGGCGAAGTTCGGCTGGTGGTCGGGCGATCACCACATTCACGCCGCGGGTTGCGCCCACTACGTGAAGCCGACGGAAGGCGTGCTGGCGGAGGACATGATTCGTCACTGCAAAGGCGAGGATTTGAAAATCGGCGCAAACCTCACCTGGGGACCGTGCTTCGATTTTCAGAAACAGTTTTTTTGCGGCGCGGTGGACAAGGTTTCGCAGTATCCGTACTTGCTGCGCTACGACATCGAGGTGAGCGGGTTCGGCTCGCACCAAAGCGGACATCTCGTGTTACTCCGGCTCAAGGACCAGATGTATCCCGGCGGCGATTCGAGCAAGCATTGGCCGACGCTGGGGTTGAACACGTTGAAATGGGCGAAGAAACAGGGCGCGGTGACTGGACCGGCGCATTCCGGCAATGGCATTCAGGTGCCGGGACGCGAACTGCCAAGCTACACCGTGCCGAAATACGACGGTATCGGCGCGAACGAGTTCATCGTGGACATCACGCACGAGGTGCCTGGGCCGGACGGCAAGCTGGTGCCCGCGATTGACTTCACATCCACGGTGGATACCGATCCCTACGCAGAGTTGAACATGTGGTATCACAGCTTGAACGCCGGCTTTCGTGTGCGCGCGAGTGGCGAAACGGATTTTCCCTGCATTTACGGCGAACGCGTCGGCATCGGGCGCAGTTATGTGAAGCTCGATGGCAAACTTACTTACGACGATTGGTGCGAAGGAGTGCGGCTCGGCCGGACTTACGTGAGCGACGGCTTCAGCCACCTGATCGATTTCAAAGTGAACGATGTGGCCGTCGGTGAAAACGGGAGTGAACTGCGCGTTGATAAACCGACGACCGTTCGCGCGACCGTGAAAGTTTCGGCGATGCTCAACGAGAATGTTCCGGCAACGAAGCCGCGCTTTGTTTGGAACATTGAGAAGGCTCGCCTTGGCGGGACGCGCATAGTTCCGGTGGAATTGCTCGTCAACGGCCATCCGATCGGACGCCAGGAAATCATCGCGGACGGCACGCTGCGCGACATTTCGTTCGGTGTGAAAATTGATCGCAGCAGTTGGGTGGCGCTCCGCATTTTTCCCTCGTCACACAGCAACCCAATCTTTGTGAGAGTCGATGGCAAACCGATTCGCGAGCGCAAGAGTCTGGATTGGTGCCTCAAAGGCGTGGACCAATGCTGGTCGCAAAAGGAGCGTTTCTACAAGGCGGAGGAGATGACCGATGCGATCGCGGCTTACGACCACGCGCGAAAAACTTATCAGCAGCGTTTGAGTGAGGCGGCGGAATAACGTGCCCCGGCATCTTGCGGGTTCCGTGCGCCGTTGAGTTCGAAGCGCCTTTCGTTCAAGCCGCTCCCGGAACCTGGCAAGAGTCGGGGCACGCTTTACCTCGCCTTCACTTGGTTCCACACTTCGTCGTAGAGCTTGGTCTGCTTGCCGAGATCGTGGAGAAATTCCATGCGCCTCATGACATGAGACGGCGGATAAATCATTGGGTTGTTCAGATTTTCCGGTTTCACAAACTCGAGCGCCGCCTTGTTCGGCGTGGCGTATTGATTGTAGTCCGCCAGTTGTGCGCTCACTTCGGGTTTCAGGATGAAGTTGAGAAATTTTTCCGCCACGATGCGATGGGGAGCCTTGGCGCAGATGGCGAGATTGTCCACCCGGATCTGGCTGCCTTCTCTCGGGATGAAGTAATACGTCTCGCCATCTTCTTTCATGGCGCGCATGGCATCGCCGCTGTAAGCCATCGCCGCCATCGCTTCCTTTGCGAGCACTTTATTTTTTCCGCCCGCGCCGCTCTCGAAACCGAGCGAGCGTTTCCGGGCGTCGATGAGCACGTTGAGGGCTTCGTTCAATTCAACATGGTCGATCGTATTGAGACTGTGGCCCTTGTATCTGAGCGCCGCGCCGATCGTCTCGCGCATGCTGTCCGTCAGCACGAACGGCCCGGGCTGTTCCGTCGCATCGAAGAGCAGCGCCCAGCTTTCGTTGTACGGTTTGTCCGCCGGCTTGCGCGCATAAATGCCAAGCGTGCCCCACTGACATGGCACCGTGAAACGATTGCCCGCATCGTACCACGGACTGGCGAAACGCTCGTCGATGTGGCGCATGTTCGGAATATTGTCCGCCCGCAACGGCGCAATGAGCTTGAGCTTGATGAGCGCCGGCACCGTGTGATCGGGAGGAACGATGACATCATATTGGGCCGCGCCGTCGTCGCGCAGTTTGGCCATCATGGCGGCTTCATCTTCGTAAAGGTCCATGGTGACCTTGCAGTCGAAACGTTTTTCGAAGTCATCGATGATGGTGGGATCGATGTACTCGCTCCAGATGAACAGGTTCAGTTTGTAGCTCGCGGCTTCGGTGGTGAGCGCGCAGAGCGCCAGTGAACAGATCAGGAAGAGACGTTGCATGGAGAAAGTTGTAAGCATGCGACGTGAGGAATGCCAGCGGCGAGAAGACGCCTTGGCCTGATCACACCGCGGGCCACAGTAGCAGTGGAAGTAACCGTGACGTTTGAATGAGGGAACCTACCGGCGCAAGATTCGGCCTACGGCCATACCGGCCATGCCGGCCAGCGCCATGCACACCACTGGATGGGCGTGGACAAATTCGTCGAGCTTGCCGAACGCGCTCTCGGCCTCGTGTTCAAGCCCGTCGCGCAAGCCATCGAACTCATGCGCGTCGAAATGATGCGCCTGCGTCGTCGGTTCCCGGGTCAGCTCCTCCGTTTTCATGCTGCAAACTACAACTCGTCCTGCATCGCGCAACTTTTCGCGAAGAATGAAAGGGCCGCTCGGCGCCCCTTGAGCCATCTCCACCGATTGCCGCTAAACTTCCCGTG
>DATHKK010000628.1:0-12984 GCA_035489355.1 Candidatus Limnocylindria bacterium | reverse complement strand
CGACCACGCGGGTGCTGACCGCCGACGGCGTCGTCAGCCTGATCGGTTGCCTGATGGGCAATCCCTTCATCAACGCAGTTTATATCGGCCACCCCGGCTGGAAGGCGATGGGCGGACGCATCGGTTATTCGGCCGCGACCGGCTTCATGGTGATTCTGCTCTGCTGGTTCGGCACGATCTCGGTGATGCTCGCGCTCATTCCGACCGTGGCCATTCTCCCCATTCTGCTCTACATCGGCATGTTGATCGGCTCGCAAGCGTTCCAGGAAACACCGAAGAGTCACGCGCCCGCGGTTGTGTTGTCGCTCGTGCCGCACATGGCCGCTTGGGGCATCGTGCTGATCAACGGCGCGCTCGCAGCGGCGGGAACAATCGTTCCTGCTCTCAGCCCGGACCAATTGGCAGCGCTCGTCGGCAATATGAAGAACGAAGGTGTGTTCTACAACGGCCTGCACGTGCTGGGCGGCGGTTCAATTCTCGGCGGGCTGGTGCTGGGCGCCATCGCGGCCTTCATCATCGATCGAAAATTCAAGAACGCCGCAGGCTTCGCGCTCGGCGGTGCCGTGCTCACATTCTTTGGCTTCATGCACGGCGAGCGCATCGGCTTCGCGCAGACGCCCATCGTCGCGGTGAGTTATCTAATCGTTTCCGCGGTACTCATCGGCTGCGCGAAGTTCGCGGTGGTCGCGCCGAAACCGGCGGAGATCGTCGATGTGCATGGCGCCGCGGAAGCTGTTTGAGGTTTCCACACCAGCGAACTCATGACGCGCCACGTCGAAGCGGACCCGTATCCCTGGCCTTACAATGGAGACCTGCGGCCCGAAAACACCGTCGTGCTGGTCATCGACATGCAGACGGACTTCTGCGGCCCCGGCGGGTACGTGGACAAGATGGGTTACGACCTTTCGCTCACGCGCGCGCCGATCGGGCCGATTCAACGTGTGCTCGCCGCCGTCCGCACGAAGGGTTTTCACGTGATGCACACACGCGAAGGTCATCGGCCGGATCTCTCCGATCTGCCGCAGAACAAACGCTGGCGCAGCCGTCGCATCGGCGCGGGCATCGGCGATCCAGGACCGTGCGGCAAGATCTTGATTCGTGAAGAACCAGGCTGGGAAATCGTTCCCGAGCTGAAGCCTTTGCTCGGCGAAGCGATCATCGACAAGCCGGGGAAAGGTTCCTTCTACGCGACAGACCTCGACATGTTGCTGCGGCAAAAGGGAATTCAGAACATCGCGCTGGCCGGCATCACAACCGATGTGTGCGTCCACACCACGATGCGCGAGGCGAACGACCGCGGCTACGAATGCCTGATGCTTTCCGACTGCACGGGCGCGACCGATCACGGTAACTATCTCGCCGCTCTGAAAATGATCAAAATGCAGGGCGGAGTTTTTGGGGCCGTGGCTGACTCGACGGAGTTCATTAAAGCGATCGAGATCTGATTCAAAATGCCCACGCGTCATCATTTCCCAGCTTCATCCTTCAACCATGTCTTGTTCTCGACGGTTTCGTTTGCTGAGCTTGCGGCATGATCAATTCTCCGCCCGGTCCTTCGGCCTCCGCTGCATCGCTCACTTCGAAGCCGCTGTTGGTGCCCGGCCAACCGTTGATTCTCCCAGAGCTTATGTCCTTGGCAACGCGCCCGGATCTGGAGTGGGAATTTTTTCGAGCGGGCGTGGATCGCTGCTGGCTCTACCGCGCCACGGCCGAAGGACCCGCCGCGGTGCTGATTCGCTTCCAACCCGGCGGCCGCGTGCCGTTGCACGAGCACGTGGGTTACGAACACATTTTTGTTTTGTCCGGAGCGCAACAGGATGAAAACGGCAACGCCGAAGCCGGAACACTCGTGGTGAATCCTCCAGGCACTCGCCACAGCGTGATCAGCAAGGACGGATGCGTCGTTCTCGTGATCTACGAGAAGCCCGTGAAGTTCATCGAAGGATTTTGATCGGATGATGAACTAAACATGAGCGCGCCCTCACCAGTTCTGCTCGCCGTCAACGGCACCCTCATGCGCGGGTTGGAATTGAATCCGAATCTCCTCGAAGTCGGCGCGACGTTCGTCCGCGAAGCGAAGACCGAGCCGCGCTACCGGCTCTGGTCCATCCGCGATCGTCACCCTGGGATGATCCGTTTCACCGAAGGCGGTGTGGCAATCGAAGTGGAAGTGTGGTCCGTGCCTCCGGCGAGTCTGGCCACGATCCTGTTGCGCGAACCGCCCGGGCTAAGCATCGGCAAAGTGCGACTCGATGACGGCGAAGAAGTTCTCGGCGTTTTGGCGGAGCCTGTCCTCTGCGAAGGCTGCCGCGAAATCACCAGCTACAGCGGATGGCGCGCGTACATCGCTCGCTCACGTTCAACAAGCTGAGAAGCGCCGGCACACTGTAGCCACCGCCAAATTCCGCCGACTTGTTGGCGCTCGGAGTTTTTTAAGCTGCCTCTTCACGATCACTTCGAACTTTTCCCGCCTCGTGTGATCACGTTTGCACTGTCGGACTTCTTCCGACGCTCGGCGTCAATCCTTCTGCGCAAACCACGACAGCGCGTTTAGAAACACACACCGAAATTGCGCGATGCTCACTTCGCGACACGCAGTGCTGAAGCGTCCGCACGTGGCGCGGTCATGGATGAAAACGTCATCTCATTTTGAATCGTCTCGCGCATGAACGCGCTTTGATTGTTTCGTTGAAGATCGATCCACGTTCATAACATTTCCGCGCCAGCACCTTTTCATTCGAAACGAACGAGCGTGTGAGCGCAGCGCCGAAACATTCTGCGCTGCATTTCATTTTCGATCACGCCGGTCTCCCGCTGGCATCTGTGATGCTAAATCGAAATCGCGTTCGAACTTTGGAGTCGGGCGCACATGAAGCCCAATCACGTTTCTGAATCTGAACTCTCAAATGAAAACTCTTAAAGCAATCACACGAGTATTAACCACCGGCATTTGCATCTGTCTGATCCTCGCGGCGGGGCCGGCGCACGCCTCGGATTTTCCGACCTCGAAAGTTAACACGACGGGACTCGCGATCACGGACACCGAAGTAACGGTCGGCCAACTTCACTCCGCGACAGGAACGATGGCGATCAGCGAAACGGGATCGATCCAAGCGGAGCAACTTGCGATCGAACAGATCAACGCGATGGGCGGGATCCTCGGGCGCAAAATCAAAATCATCGTCGAGGATGGCGCGAGTGATTGGCCGACGTTCGCGGAGAAAGCGAAGAAGCTGCTCGTGAATGACAAGGTCGCGGCAGTGTTTGGCTGCTGGACTTCCGCGTCGCGCAAGGCGGTGCTACCGGTCTTCGAAAAGGAGAACGGAATGCTCTATTACCCCACGTTTTACGAGGGTTTGGAGCAATCCAAGAACGTGATTTACACGGGCCAGGAAGCGACGCAACAGATTATCGCGGGCCTCGATTGGATCGCGAAGGAGAAGAAAGCGAAGACGTTTTATCTGATCGGCTCCGACTACATCTGGCCGCGAACTTCCAACAAGATTGCGCGCAAGCACATCGAGAATGTGCTGAAGGGCACCGTCGTCGGTGAGGAGTACTACGCGCTCGGCAGCACGAGCTTTGGCTCGTTGATCAACAAGATCAAACTCAAGAAGCCGGACGTTATCTACGCCATCATCGTCGGCGGCAGCAATGTTGCGTTCTACAAGCAGCTCAAGGCGGCGGGCATTACATCAGCGAAACAAACATTGCTCACCATCTCCACGACAGAAGATGAAGTCCTCGGCATTGGCGGTGAGAATCTCGTCGGCTTTTATTCCGCGATGAAATACTTCCAGAGCCTCACCAACGCGAACAACGAGAAGTTCGTTGCAGCCTTCAAAGCGAAGTACGGCAAGAACGCGGTCATCGGTGATGTGACGCAGGCAGCGTATCTCGGTCCGTGGTTGTGGAAAGCGACGGTGGAAAAGGCCGGCAGCTTCGACATCGACAAGGTCGCGGCGGCCTCGCCTGGAATTGAACTCACCACCGCGCCCGAGGGCTACGTGAAGCTGCACGACAATCATCATCTCTGGAGCAAGCTGCGCATCGGCAAGTGGCGCACCGATGGCCAGGCCGATGTGCTTTACGAGTCCGCGCTCATCGAGCCGGACCCGTTCCCCAAGGGTTATCAATGATTTGTTGATGGAATCGAGGCGGCTCGCGTGTGTGGAACGCGGGCCGCCTCAAACGAAAAGGAAAAACAAAATAGCGCGACTGAACTGAACGACGATTATGATGCTGGCTTACACTTCCGCCGAACTGACCTCGATTTTCACAATGCAGAGTTTTGCCGGGCTGAGTCTCTTCAGCGTGCTGCTGCTGATGGCCCTTGGGCTGGCGATTATTTTCGGACAGATGGGCGTCATCAACATGGCCCACGGCGAGTTCATGGCGGCGGGCGCTTACACCGTTTATCTCTGCTCGATGCTGACGGCGAAATTTGCGCCCGCGTTTCAGCCGTACTATTTCCTCGTGGCCATCCTCGCGGCGTTCCTGATTGCCGGCACGCTGGGTTACTTCGTGGAGTGGGGACTCATTCGCTTTCTCTACAAACGTCCGCTCGATACGCTGCTCGCAACGTGGGGATTGAGTCTCATCATGCAGCAAACTTTCCGATCCACGTTCGGCGCGCGCGAAGTGACGCCCACGCTGCCGGATTGGCTGATGGGTTCGTTCAAACCGACCGAGACGATTGATATTCCAATCAATGGCGTGTTCGTAATGGGACTGACGTTGTTCATCACCGCGCTCGTCCTGTTCTTCACTTTCAAGACTCGCGCCGGATTGCGCATGAGGGCGACGGTGCAAAACCGCGTCATGAGTTCCTCAGTCGGCATCAACACGAAGATCGTCGATCGGCTGACGTTCGCGATTGGCTGCGGCATCGCCGGCGTGGCGGGCGCGGCGTTCACGACCATCGGTTCCACCGGGCCAGACAGCGGTTCGCGCTACATCGTGGATACGTTCCTCGTCGTCGTGTTTGGCGGGACCGCGAGTTTGTTGGGAACGATGGCTTCGGCTTTCGGCATCGCGCAGACGCAGTCCATCTCGGAATTTTTTCTCCAGGGCACGATGGGCAAAGTCGCGACGCTGCTCGCCATCGTGATTATTCTGATGATCCGCCCGCAAGGACTATTCGCCAGCAAAGTGCGCCGCGCCTGAAATTCATTTCCGCAGAAACCAACTATGAACAACGTCACAAAACGACTTTTTGGTGGCAAGGAAGGGCTGATTGGAAACCTGATCCTCGCGCTCATCCTGGTCGTCGTGTTGCCGAGCATGCTGGACATCTTTCGGCTCAATCTCGTGGGCAAGTATCTCACCTACGCGTTCGTCGCCGTCGGGCTCGTCATGCTCTGGGGCAACGCGGGGGTGCTGAGCCTGGGGCAAGGTGTCTTCTTCGGACTCGGCGGTTATTGCATGGCGATGTTTCTGAAACTCGAAGCGTCCGACCCGGTGAGCACGAAGATTCAATCCACACCGGGCATTCCGGATTTCATGGATTGGAATCAGATCACGTCACTCCCGGCGTTCTGGGTGCCGTTCAAAAGTTTTCCTTTCGCGACGCTCGCCATTCTCGTTGTGCCCGCGGTGATCGCTTACATCCTTGGCGTCGCGATGTTCAAACGGCGCGTGGGCGGCGTTTACTTTGCCATCATCACACAGGCCATCGCGCTGATTCTTTCGCTGGGCATCGACGGCAACCAGGGCGTGACCGGCGGCCGCAACGGCATCACCGATTTGCGCACGCTGCTCGGCTGGGACATTCGCACCACGCAGTCGCAATACATTCTCTACTTCGGGAGCGTCGCGCTGCTGTTCGGCTGCATCATGATCTCGCGCTGGGTGCTCTCGTCGAAGATGGGCCGCATTCTCAACGCTATGAGCGAGAAGGAAGATCGCGTGCGCTTCTCGGGCTACGATGTTTCCAACTTCAAAATCTTCATCTTCTGCCTGGCCGCCATGATCAGCGCGATTGGCGGCGCCATGTTTGTTCTGCAAGTTGGGTTCATCTCGCCGTCACTGGTCGGCATTGTGCCTTCGATTGAAATGGTCATCTTCGCCGCGGTCGGCGGGAAGAAGTCATTGCTCGGTGCGGTTTACGGCACGTTGCTCGTGAACAGCGGCAAGAGTCTCTTCTCGGAAAACTTTCCGCAACTCTGGCTCTTCGCGATGGGTGGGCTCTTCATCTTTGTGGTCGTGCTGATGCCGAATGGACTCGCTGGTGTTTGGGTCGATTACGGCAAGACATGGCTGGCCGGCGCGAAGAAGCGGTTGATGGAGAAATCGCCCGTCGGCGATGTGAAAGCGGCCGGCGAAGCACCGCAACTTTAATGATGTATGTCATCCAACACTAGTTACCTCCTCGCGATTGAAGACCTGACCGTCTCGTTCGATGGCTTCAAGGCCGTGGACTCGTTGAACCTCTACATCGATCCGAACGAATTGCGCGTCATCATCGGCCCCAATGGCGCGGGCAAGACCACGGTGCTCGACATGATCTGCGGCAAGACGCGCGCGACGAGCGGCAGCATCAAGTTTCACAATCGCGAGATGCTCGGCTTGCCGGAGCATACGATTGTGCGCGCGGGTATTGGGCGCAAATTTCAGACGCCGAGTATTTACGAGAACCTGACTGTTTACGAAAATCTGGAGGTTTCATTTCCACGCGGGCGCGGAGTTTTTGGAGCGCTCACGTTCAAGCGAACAGCGGATGTGGAGGAACGCATCCAGAAAATTGCCACGGAAACATTTCTCCAGGATTACCTGAACATCGAAGGCGCGTTCCTCAGTCACGGCCAGAAGCAGTGGCTCGAGAT
The DNA here is from genome assembly GCA_035489355.1 of Candidatus Limnocylindria bacterium. Classification (GTDB taxonomy): domain Bacteria; phylum Verrucomicrobiota; class Verrucomicrobiia; order Limisphaerales; family SIBH01; genus JANNGC01. The sequence continues at coordinate 6,160 of DATHKK010000628.1, read as the reverse complement.
CGGCATGTTGCTGATGCAGGAGCCGGAGTTGATGATGCTCGACGAACCCGTCGCGGGCATGAGTTCCGCCGAGCGCGAGCAGACCGCGGAGTTGCTCAAACGCATCAGCGCCAATCGCTCCATCATCATTATCGAGCACGACATGGAATTCGTGTCGCGCATCGCGAAGAAAGTCACCGTGCTGCACCTCGGAAAAATTCTGGCGGAGGGCAGCATGGATGAGATTCGCGCGAACCAAGTCGTTCAGGACGTTTACCTGGGGCACTGATTTAACCGTATGAACTTCGGGAAAATTCAGAGCAGGTTCGGACAATCCCAAAGGGATTGCATCATTCAGCCCAGGGTTGGCGCACCGAGCGCCTACCCTGGGTACGCAACGAAGAAAGGTGTTCAACCCCAACGGGGTTGCATCCAATCGCTCGGGATGACGCGACGCGACGCAACCCTTTCAGGGTTGTTCTCCTTTTTGCCATCCGCCCAGGGTAGCTCGCGTACTCGCAACCCTGGGCGGATGGATGGAATCCCGTTGGGATTCATGGGCAGGAGATCCCGTTCTTCCAAAGGACAAACGCAACCACCTCTATGATTGAAGTCGCCAACCTCGATGCGGGTTACAACCAGAGCCGCGTCATTCACGACCTGTCGTTCAAAGTCGCGCCGCGCGAGATCCTCGCCATCGTCGGGCGCAACGGCATGGGCAAAACCACGTTGCTCAAAACGCTCATGGGCATTCTGCCCCACAAAGGCGGCGCCATTCGCGTGGGCGACAAGGACCTTTCCAAACTGGAGACGCACCAGCGCGTGGCGGAGGGACTCGCGTTCGTGCCGCAGGGCCGCATGATTTTTCCGAGCCTTACCGTGCTCGAAAACATGATGACGGCGGTGCGAGGCAATCTGGAGGAATCGGAACTGAACGAAATTTATTCGCTCTTCCCCGTGCTGCGCGACATGAAGCATCGCAAGGGCGGCAATCTTTCCGGTGGCCAGCAGCAGCAACTCGCCATCGCGCGCGCGCTGCTCACGAAACCGAAGGTGCTCATTCTCGACGAACCGACAGAAGGTATTCAGCCGTCCATCATTAAGGAGATCGCCAAAGTGCTGCGCGAGATCCGGAAGATGCGCGACATCACCATAATCGTCACCGAGCAAGTGTTGAGCTTCGTGCTCGATGCGTGCGATCGGCTCATGGTCATCGAGCGTGGGCGCATCATTCACGAAGACTTGCGCGAGCGCGTCGATGCGGCGCGGGTGAAACAACTGCTTGCGGTGTGAACCGATGACGAGCGTCTCGCCAATGAATGTAGCGCGGATTCGCCGAAAGCAAGGTAGGGCGCGTCGCTCCGCGCGCGCCGTTCCCCTGCAAGAGATTTGGCTGATTACTGAACGACAGTCGCTGTTCGGCGCGCGCGGAGCGACGCGCCCTACCAGCCCAGGGTTTAACCACATTCGATCTTTGCAACTCACGAAGGAACCCAAACCAAAACTCAGCTATGGCAAAACCACTGATCAAAATTGACCTGAACACGCCTGCCGACCAACAGGACGTCATTCACAATCGCTGGCACCCGGACATCCCGATGGTCGCGACCGTCAAGCCCGGTGATGAATTCCGCGTCGAGTGCGTGGATTGGACCGGCGGCCAAATTAAATACGACAACAACGCCGCCGACGTGCGCGACGTGGATCTGACGAAGGTGCATTATCTCAGCGGTCCCATTGCCGTCGAAGGCGCGGAGCCAGGCGACTTGCTCGTGGTGGATATTCTCGACATTGGCTCGCTACCGACATCCGAATGGGGCTTCACTGGCATCTTCGCGAAGGAAAACGGCGGCGGATTTCTCACGGATCATTTTCCGAAAGCGCGCAAAGCGGTCTGGGATTTTCACGGCGTTTACACTTCGTCGCCACAGATTCCGCACGTGGAGTTCGCCGGCATCATGCATCCCGGACTCATCGGATGTTTGCCTTCAAAGAAGTTACTCGACACTTGGAACAAGCGCGAATCCGCGCTCGTTGCGACGAATCCCAAGCGCGTTCCTCCGCTGGCGGCACTGCCGTACGCGGACACGGCGCATCTCGGTCGAATGTCCAAAGACAAAGCTAAAGCCGCGGCGAAGGAAGCTGCTCGCACAGTCCCGCCACGTGAGCACGGCGGCAATTGCGACATTAAAAACCTGAGCCGCGGCTCCAAAGTTTACTTCCCTGTTTACGTGAAAGGAGGTGGGTTATCGATGGGCGACATTCACTTCTCGCAAGGCGATGGCGAAATCACGTTCTGTGGCGCGATTGAAATGGCCGGCTGGCTCGACTTGCGCGTGAGTCTCATCAAGGGCGGTGTGGCGAAGTACGGCATCATCAATCCCATCTTCCAGCCCAGCCCCGTCGAGCCGCGTTACCTGCGCCACTTGATCTTCGAGGGAATCTCGGTGGACGAAGACGGCAAGCAATACTACCTCGACGCGCACGTCGCGTATCGCCGCGCCTGCCTCAACGCGATCGAGTACATGAAGAAGTTCGGCTACACCGGCGAACAGGCTTATGCGATTCTCGGCACCGCGCCGGTCGAAGGCCACATCAGCGGCATCGTGGATATTCCGAATGCCTGCGCGACGCTCTTCCTGCCCACGGAGATTTTCAAATTCGACATCATGCCCAACGCGGATGGCCCGAAGAAAATGGTGACCGGCAAAACCGATCTCTCGGTTTGCAAGTAAAGGAACCGTTATGCCTCTTTACGAATTCGAATGCGAAAACTGCGGACGGTTCGCCCGGCTCCGCCGCTTCGGCCAATCCAGTGATCCGGCGAACTGTCCCGAGTGCGGCGCGTCGGCACCGCGCATCTTTTCCGTGGTCAACCTTCGTGCCATGGCTCCGGCAAACCGCGCCGCCCACGAACGCAATGAGCGCAGCGCTCACGCGCCGCACGTCTGCGGCTCCGGGTGTTCTCATGGTCACAGCAAACCAAAGCCGCGCGCCACGTCGGACTTGGAGAAGCCAGCGCTACAATACTCCAGCAAAAAAAACCGCCGTCCATGGATGTTGGGCCATTAGCACCGAAGCCCTAGCACATCTGTCATTTTCTTTACGGCAGGGGAAATTCTCCGCACAACGCGTTCTGCATTTTGACACGCGAACCCGGCGGGACGCCGCCGTTTCTTTGTCGTTGGCTGTGGCACCGCCGTTGCTAAGCTACGTTTGAAGGCACGCCAGAATGTTCGTGTCCTTAATCCCAAATGAAGTTTCGTGACTACGAGACCGCCGGCTTCTTCGACGAAATGATCGGAGAAGGTGGTCGTCCGCGTTCGGCCGTGCGGCACCTCGCGCGCAATCTCGAGGCCTTGCCGGACGGCGAGTTGATCGCGCGTCAGAAATCCGCGGACCGCGCGTTGGTGCAGATGGGCATCACCTTCAACGTCTATGGCGAAAGCGCGGGCGTGGAAAAAACGCTGCCCTTCGATCTCGTGCCGCGAATTATCTCCGGGTCAGAATGGATCCGCATCGACCGCGGACTGCGGCAACGCATCCAGGCGTTGAACCTTTTCATCGACGATCTCTACCACGATCAGAAAATCGTCAAGGACGGCATCGTGCCGTCGCACGTCATCGCATCGTCGAAAGGGTTTCGGCAGCAATGCGTGGGCATGAATCCGCCGCGCGGCATTTGGTGCCACATCACCGGCACCGATCTGGTGCGGCACAGCGACGGGCAGATTTACGTTCTGGAAGATAATCTGCGTTGTCCCTCGGGCGTGTCGTACGTGCTGGAGAACCGGCACCTGATGAAGAGCCTTTTTCCCGAAGTCTTCGCAGCCTCGCGCGTTCGTCCGGTTTCGAATTATCCGCTCCGCCTCCGCGATGTCCTCGAATTTCTCTCGCCGGACGCGAGCACGTCGCCGCGGGTTGTGCTGTTGACGCCGGGGGTTTTCAACTCCGCTTACTTCGAGCACTCGTTTCTCGCGCAGCAAATGGGCGTGGAACTGGTCGAGGGTAGCGATCTAGTGGTGTCGGACGGTTACGTCTGGATGCGCACGACGCAGGGCTTCGAGCGCGTGGATGTGATTTACCGCCGCATCGACGATGACTTTCTTGATCCGGAAGCGTTTCGTCCGGACTCGATGCTCGGTGTGCCGGGCCTGATGGACGTTTACAAAGCGGGGAACGTAGCCCTCGCGAACGCACCCGGCTCCGGGGTCGCCGACGACAAAGTCGTGTATGCCTACGTGCCGCGCATCGTGAAATACTATCTGGGCGAGGACGCCGTGTTGCCGAACGTCCCGACCTACATTTGCGACGAGAAGAAGGACCTCGATTACGTCCTCGAACATCTTCCGGAACTTGTCGTGAAGGCGGCCAATGAATCCGGCGGCTATGGAATGTTAATTGGCCCGCATTCCACGAAAGAGCAGCACGCTGAGTTCGCCAAACGCATCAAAGCCGATCCGAGGAACTACATCGCGCAACCCACACTCTCGCTCTCGCGCGTGCCCACGGTGGTGGGCGATCATCTCGAGGGCCGGCACGTCGATTTGCGACCGTACATTCTCTATGGCAAGGACATCTTCGTGATGCCCGGCGGATTGACGCGCGTGGCCCTCAAGAAAGGATCGCTGGTGGTGAATTCCTCCCAGGGCGGCGGGAGCAAAGACACCTGGGTGCTCGCCGACAATGATCTCGCGGAAACCGACAGCACCGATGCTTCCATGGGCAGCGGACAGACTCAGATTCAGTCGCAATCCCAATCGCAAACTCAAGGAGCCGCCCCGTAATGCTCAGTCGCGTTGCTGAGTCCATTTACTGGATGAGCCGCTACGTCGAACGCGCGGAAAATGTCGCGCGCTTCATCGACGTGAATCTCAACATGATGCTCGATGCCAGCGGCATGGACCAACAGTGGTGGCCACTGGTGAACACGACAGGCGATCACGTCGATTTCGAGAAGCGTTACGGCGCCGCCACGCAGGAGAGTGTGATTCATTTCCTCACTTTCGATCGCGAGAACCCGAACTCGATGATTTCCTGCCTGCGCGCCGCGCGGGAAAATGCGCGCTCCGTCCGCGAGATCATTTCATCAGAGATGTGGCTTCAATTGAACAAGTTCTATCTCACGGTGAATGACGCCGCCGCGACGGGCGGGGGCATGGAGTCGCTGCACGACTTTTACACCGACGCCAAACTTTCCAGCCACTTGTTCACGGGCATTACCGACGCCACGATGACGCATGGCGAGGCGTGGCATTTCTCCCGGCTGGCCCGAAAACTCGAACGCGCCGACAAGACCTCGCGCATTCTCGACGTAAAGTATTTCATCCTGCTTCGTTCCGTGGCTGACGTGGGCACGCCCACGGATGACACGCAGTGGGCCGCGGTGCTCCGCTCGGCCAGCGCGTTCGAAATGTATCGCAAGCGCCAGGGCCGCATTTCACCCAAGGGCATCGTGCAGTTCCTGCTGCTCGATCAGAAATTTCCACGCGCGATTCATTTCTGCCTGAATGCCGCACGGGATTCATTGCACGCGATCTCCGGAACCCCGATGGGCAGCTTTCGGAACAATGGGGAAAAATTGCTCGGCCAGCTTTGCTCCGAACTGGCCTATGCGTCCGTGGATGAAATCGTCAACACCGGCCTCCACGAATATCTCGACGCCCTCCAGGACCGCATGAACCTCGTAGGCGACGGCATCTTCGAAACGTTCTTCGCGCAACGCATCCCGGAACCTGGCAAACAAATGGCAAGACAGCGCACGCAGTGAACTTAAAAGAAGTAATCAGTGAATCAGTAATCAGTCATCGGCGAGGCCGGCGCGCATCCCGTTTACTGATTACTAATTCACTGATTCACTGATTACTGAACACATGGCCATCCACGTCGCACTTCATCATCGCTCGCACTACACCTACGACCGCGCGGTGAACCACGCGCCGCACCAGGTGCGCTTGCGTCCCGCGCCGCACTGCCGCACGCCCATTCTCAGCTACTCCCTGAACATTCTGCCGAAGAAACATTTCATCAATTGGCAGCAGGATCCGTTCAGCAATTACGTGGCGCGGCTTGCGTTTCCCGAACCAGCCACAGAACTCCTCGTTGAGGTCGATCTCGTGGCCGAGATGTCGGTGTTCAATCCCTTCGACTTTTTCCTCGAACCGAGCGCCGAGAAATATCC
>DATHKK010000627.1:0-8073 GCA_035489355.1 Candidatus Limnocylindria bacterium | reverse complement strand
TCGCCTTGGCGATCAACTCCTTGCCTGTGCCACTCTCGCCCGTGATCAACACCGTCGTGCGCGCCGGCGCCACAGCACGCACCAACTCCAAAACTTCATTCATCGGCGCCGTGCTGCCGATGATGTTCTCCATCCCGAACTTCGTGTGCAGTTGCTGTTTGAGCACCACGTTCTCGCTCTCCAGCTTCTGCTGTTTGAGCACACGCGCGATGCGCATCTCCAGCTCATCGAGCTGCAAACGGCCCTTCGCGATGTAATCATCCGCGCCATTCTTCATCGCCTCGACGGCCAGTTCCTCCGAGCCGTAAGCGGTCATCAGGATGCACACGGGCGGACGCGGCAGCGCCTTGGCGCGCTTGATCAGTTTCATGCCGTCGTCCTGCGGCAAACGATAATCGGTGAGCATCACGTCGAAACTTTCCTCTTCGAGCAACTGCGTGGCGCCGGCGGCATCCTCGGCGACATACACGTCGAAACGATCTTCCAAAGCGGCGCGCAAACCATCCCGCGACGACTTCTCGTCTTCCACAATGAGGAGTGACGGTTTCATTTTCGTAAACGCGTCCAAAGTCCAAACTCCAAAGTTGAAAGTCGAGAGCGGGTTTCGATTTGCGCTGGGAGGGAGATGCTAAACAGTCCGCGGAACAGACGAAGGCGACGCACGGGAAAGAGCGGATGCTGCCCATCCAGTTCTTCTCTGCGTCTCTGCGCCTCTGCGGTTTCAATCTGCATTCTTTTTCACCGCAAAGACGCAGAGTTCGGAAATCCTTCCAACCCGCCTTCCCCGTTGCCAAAGAAATCTCGCATGTACGCCGCCGGCGATTCCGGCCGACCGCGGGGCGCGTCTGTCCCAGCGCGCCGGGCCACGAACCTGAACGAAGCCGCGTTCCAAGCGGACGTCTCACTCCGGCGCGCTGGGGACAGACGCGCCCTACCGAACCTTGCCAAAACCGCCCCGCGTTGATGAACTCTTCCCATGCCACACACCGCCAGCGGCAAGAACGGGTTCGATAGTAACATCGCGACGACTTTTATCTGCTCACCTGTCTATTCGACGCTTTATCCCATGAACAACCTACGATCATTTCTCATTACCTTGTTCGTTGCAGCTTCAATTGCTGGCAGTGCCCACGCCGCGACGACAAACGCTACGTTTACGGCTGACGGTCCAGATTGGATTTACCAGCGTCACATGGATTTAACCTTCTACCTGGTTCGACACGCCGACATTTCAGACAAAGAACGAATGCTGCACCGTCACCACGCGCATTTGTTCTACTTTGAGTATTGGCTCCTGCACCGGTCGGCTCGTCGCACGTTAGCGCCCGTGCCCGCTTTGGAGGCATATTTTCCAAGGTTGCTGCAAAAGGATGTGCTGCCGTATGTGGACGTGGAGGATCCATTACAAATCCGTAAACTGTACAGTGAGGGGAAGTGCAAGGACACACGGCTCATCGACATTGTCGGAGGGTTAAAGAACCAAGATTTTGTCAGTCAGTTTCGCGCGTTTACTGGAACGAGCAAACAGAAGAAGTGAGTTCCACTCTGGCTCCCTACGAGAGCAGTCAACGCGCAGCGAGCATCCGGTTAGCTGTTCACCTTCCCGATTCGCTTCGCCCCCTTCGCTCCTTCGCGGGCAAGCTGCTCCGCCACCCTGAATCCCTTTGCTTGAACACGCCGCGTAGTTTGGCAGTCCATTTACGCTATGCATTTCAAGCCCCTGTTGCTGCTGGTGCTTACGGCGCTCTCGCTCCGCGCACAACTTCCGCCGCCCACGAATTCGCCCATCATCGGCGCGCGCCAGCCCGCCCTCAGCCCGGACGGTAAACGGCTCGCGTTCGTTTATCGCGGGGACATCTGGATTTCCGATGCGCGCGGTGGACGGGCCACGCCCATCACTTCACATCTGGAGACGGATGCCACGCCGTTGTTTTCGCCGGACGGCAATTGGCTCGCATTCTCCAGCAAGCGCAGCGGCAACTGGGACATCTACGTCATTCCCGCCGATGGTGGCCGCGCGCGGCAACTCACCTGGCACTCGGGCAGCGATGTCCCGACGGGCTGGAGTCCTGATGGCAAGTATCTGCTCTTCGCCGGCAAGCGCGACTCGGTGAATCATTCCCTCTTCGCTCTCGACGTGAACACAGGTGCGACGCGATTGCTCACGGAAGATTACGCCACGATCAATTCTGCGAACTATTCGCCCGATGGAACGCAAGTGGCGTATGGCCGCTACGGTTTTCCTTTCACGCGTCCGCGCTACGCCGGTTCGGCCGCGGCGCAAATCTGGCTGCTTGACCTCGACAGTGGCGAACGTCATCCGCTCACGACCAATCAGTTTCAACATCTTTGGCCACGTTTTATGCCGGATGGAAAAATTCTCACCGTCACCGTGGAGGAACTCACGCCATCCTCCAGCACGCTGGGGGAGCCGGTGTCGCCTATCGCCGATAACCCGCGCCGTACGCCGAATCTTTGGGTTTACGATCAAGCGGGCCACGCGAAGCAACTCACGATCTTCACGGGTGGCGCGGTTCGTTCGCCGTCCATCGCGGCGGCGAGCAGCGATATCGCGTTTGAGTACGGGCCGGATTTGTATCTGCTCAAGAAAGGCGAAAGGGAGCCGCAGAAATTAAAACTGGTCGCAGCGGCGGATGAAAAACAAACGACGCGGCGGCGCGAAAAAGCGACCACTGGCGTGACCGAGGCCGAGCCGTCGCCAGATGGAAAGACTTTCGCGTTCGGATTGCAGGGCGAGATTTGGACCATCAGCATGGAGAAGCCGAAAGGCATCGCCGCGAAGAGCGCTGAGTACGCCACGCGCCTCACGGATTGGGCGGGCGACGATTCGGATTTCTCGTGGTCGAAGGACGGCAAGAAACTTTATTTCACGTCGGACCGCGAGTTCTACACCCGCATCTACGAACTCGACGTGAAGTCGCGCCAGGTCACGCCGCTCTGGAAACGAAACAGCGACGTGGAGAAACTGAGAATGTCACCCGACGGCACGACGCTTGGCTTCTGGGTCACCGGCCAGGAGGGCGGGCTTTACACGATGACGCTGACCAATCGCGAAGTGAAAAAACTCGTGAGCGTGCCCGGCCCGCAATGGCGCAACCAGGGCGGAGCGGATTTCGATTGGTCGCCGGACATGGCCTGGATTTGTTACGCGCATCGGGGCGAGAGCAAAGCGTGGAACTTGTGGATCGTCGCGGCGAACGGCGCGAGCGAGCCGCGCAACATCACGCGCCTCTACGCCTACCACAGCATGCCGGCGTGGTCGCCCGACGGAAAATATCTGTTCTTCCAAAGCAATCGCGATGGCAACGGTCTCTACGTGCTGCCGCTTACGCGCGAAGACGTTCGCGTGAGCGACACCGATCTGAAATTCGTGAAGTCTACCAATGCGGTGACAGTGAAAATTGAATTGGAGGACATTCACCGCCGCATTCGCAAAGTCGCTTCACAAACGCCGCAGTCGGGACTTCAAGTGACCTCGGAAGGCCAGATCGTGTTCATCACGGAGGGCGACATCGCGACGCTGAGTTACGACGGCAAGGATTTCAAAAAGGTGACGAGCGGCGGAAACAAAACCCAGTTGCGCGTGAGCAAGGACGGCAAGAAAGCGTTCTTCACCAGCAGCGGCGATCTCTACTCGATCAAATTGGATGGCGGCAAAGAGGAGAAGATCACCTTCAACGCCGAGTGGGAGCGGAACATTCGTGCCGAACGCCAAGCGGCCTTCACACAATTCTGGCGTTCCTACGAACGTGGTTTTTACGACGCCAATTTTCATGGTCGCGACTGGTCAAAGATCCGTTCGCGCTATGAGCCGCTGCTCGATGCCGTGGAGACGAACGATGAATTCGCGGGCTTGCTCAACAGCATGATCGGCGAATTGGAAACCTCACACGCCGAAGTGACCGCGGGCACGAACAAAGAGGCCATTCCCTCGCCTACCACGCCGCACCTCGGATTCACGTTCGACTATCGCTACGCGGGGCCGGGCCTCAAAGTGAAAGGCGTGCCGCACGCGTCACCCGGTTGGTATGAGAAGACGCGGCTGGAACCTGGCGAAATTGTTCTGGCCATCAACGGCGAAGACGTGGCGCTGAACGAAAATCTTTACAAGATCATCAACGACAAGCAGGACCGCGAATTTGAATTCCTCGTGAGCACGAACGGCGAGAAAGCGGATGCGCGTACGATCAAATACAAAGCGCTGACCAGCGAAGAGTGGACGCAACTCAATTACCAGAACCGCGTCGAGTACACGCGCGCGATGGTTGAGCGCAAGAGCGGCGGCAAGGTGTGTTACTTGCACATCGCGAGCATGGGCGCGCAAAACCATACACAGTTCGAGCGCGAAGCTTACGAATACATCGTGGGCAAGGAGTCGATGATCATCGACGTGCGATTCAACAATGGCGGCAACATCGCGGACACGCTCGTTGAGTGGCTTCAGCGCAAGCCGCATGGCTGGCTGCGTCCGCGCGATGGCGTGAAGGAGCCGGTTCCATTTCACGCGTGGGATCGCAAGATGGTCGTGCTGCAAAACGAGCACAGCTATTCGAACGCAGAAATTTTTCCGTCCGCGATGCGTGCGAAGGGACTCGCGCAACTTATCGGCGTCGCCACGCCTGGCTATGTGATCTGGACGGATTCACTCAGCCTCGTGGATGGCACACGCGCGCGCATGCCGATGACCGGCGCTTATCGCATGGACGGCACGCCCATGGAGAACAATGGCGAGAAGCCCGACATCGAAGTGCGTTTGTCGCCGGACGACTGGCTCAACGATCGCGATCCGCAGATCGATCGCGCGATCGAAGTGCTCGTCAGCGGCGCTGTTGCGGCGCAATAATGCCGGCTGATTTCCATCGAACGCTCTGCGCCATCGAAAGCGGCATCCGCGAGCGCCTCCATCTCGGCGCGCAGATCTTCGTCTCACGCGACGGTGAAGTTTTGCTCGACGAGGCCTTTGGCGAAGCGCGCGAAGGCGTGCCGATGCAGCGCGAGTCTTTGATGCTCTGGCTTTCCGCCGGCAAACCGATCACCGCCTTCGCCATCGGGCAACTCGTTGAACGCAGCCTGCTGCGTTGGGAGACGCGCGTAGCGGAAGTGATGCCCGAGTTCGCGGCGCACGGCAAAGACGCGGTGACGATCCGTCATCTTCTCACGCACACGGCCGGGCTGCGTCACGCCGATGACATCGACAGCACGCTGAGTTCGGACGAACAGATCGCGCGCATCTGCGAACTGCCATTGGAGCCGAATTGGATTTCCGGCCAGCGCGCCGGCTATCACGTGTGGGCGACGTGGGAATTGCTCGGCGAAATCGTGAAACGCGTCAGCGGTAAACCGGTCGATGAATTCGTGCGTGAGAATATTTTTCTTCCGCTCGGCCTGCACGATTCGTGGCTGGCGCTCTCTTCTGAAAGTGCGAAGGAATACGGCGACCGCATCGCTTTCGTTTACGACACCGTCAGTGGCGCGCCGCAATCCAAACTGGAATGGAACAGCCTGGACGGTCTGATGCGTTGCCGTCCTGGCGGAAGCGCGCGCGGACCCATTCGAGAACTGGCGCGGTTCTACGAAATTTTATTGCAGGGCGGTGAAAACATTTTGCGCCAAGACACCGTGCGCGTGATGACCTCGCGCCAGCGCACCGGCCTGCTCGACAAAACCTTTCAGTTCAAAATGGATTGGGGACTCGGGTTCATCATCAACTCGAACCGTGACGGTTTTCAGATGCCCTACGGCTACGGTCGCTACGCCTCGCCGGGCACCTTCGGTCACAGCGGCAACCAAAGCTCGTGCGCCTTCGCCGATCCGCGGCACCGGCTCGTCGTGGCGTGGTCGTGCAATGGTCTGCCCGGCGAACGCAAACATCAGCACCGGCAGCGCGCCATCAACAACGCCATTTACGAAGACCTCGGGATCACGAACGTGAATGGGTAAGGCGCATTACGACCCGGCGGTTTCACGGAAGTAAGAACGCCCTTTTGAGGAAGCGCCTACTTGCTGGAAAGCGCGGCCACGAGACAGGCCAGTTCGTCGGCCACCTGCGCCGGGTCGCTCATCGTTTGGCGAATCTCAGCTTTGACCAACTCGCGAAAGCGCTTGCGCAGCCGGTGAATGGCGACCTTGGCGGCGCTCTCGCTGCAACCCAATTCGCCCGCCGCTTTCGCTTGCGAAATGTTTTCGTTGTCGCCCGTCAGCCAGGGCTTGAGGACTTGAAATTGTTTTTGATCCTCGGGTGTGGCGTGTTCGGCCGACAATACGCCCAACGCGCGATCGAGAACGGTCAAAGCCCATTTGCGATCAAACTCGCGCTCTGGATCAACAGCGTTCGCATCCTGGATCTCCAGGCCCGTCGCGGTGTCATGCTGTCCCTCGATTGAAAGTGTCACCTGGCCGCCGCCCCGCTTCGCCGCGTTCGCGTGGTCTCGCATGTCGGCCAGAAAATTTTTCACCGCCGCGAGCAGGTAGGAACGGAAACGACCCCGTTGCGGATCAGCGTTCAACGCCCGGCCCGCGAGCAAACGCGCGAAAAACTCCTGCGTCAGATCGCGCGCGGCATTTTCATCCGATGAATTGCGGCGCACGAATGCAAACACCGGCGCGTAGTACGCCGCGCACAAATCACTCAACGCCGCCTTGGCATCCGGAGAATTACCGCGCGCCTCCAGCACGCGCGTCCATTGTGTGGTGACGAAGGCGTGGCCCGATGCCGGTGCGGGTGACGGTATCGACATCAGTTTGGATTCGGCTGCACGAGCTTGTAGCGAATCTTCACATGCGGAGCGGAATTAGTGGCGTCGAGAAATTGGAGAATGCCGAATCCATCTTCCCGCGTCCGAAACAAAAACGTGTCCGCCTCCCCAGGAGCTTTCGTCAATTGAGAATCTTGCTCGGGGGTTTTGCGCGCCAACGTCCAGTTCCAGGCCACGTCCGCGGCCGGCAATGAATCCCACGTGTCTTGCCGAGCCGCAGTGGCGACCAATTCAAATGCCTGCAAGACGGCGCTATGCTCCAACGCGATGAGGGCTAGCACATCGGCACCGTTCCTCCGTAGCCAGTCCCGAGTGGAGCGTTCATCGGGACGCCAGGAACGGTTCGTGATGAAATGACCCGATTCGAAGTCCAGGCAAACGGCCTCTCCTGGCGTTACGTGAGGAGATGGCAGAGAGCGTTCGATTGGAGTCGAGAAACCTTTCGAGGCCGGCGCTTTGTTCAAAGCGGCCACGATTTGGTGGGCCTCATCAGCCGTCATTCGCCCGGAAACCTGCAAATTACCGCCGGGAATCGCACCGCGGACGACGGGTGCGCTCAACACTCTCCCGTTCGCCACGATAGCGAGCTGCCGAAGAATGTTGCTCGCAGTGAAGGATTCAAATTGCCGCGCACCTTCGGGCGTCAGTTCGATACCAATCGTGCGATGACCGAACGCATCCATCTCAATGCCCGCGCGTAACACGGCCGCACCGTCCATCAGCACTGCGCGCAACACGCGGAGTTGATTTGTTCTTCCGTTGCTCTGCAATTCCATCAACGTGTCAACGGGTGCGTTCGTGTCCTTATCATCTGCGACTAGCCGAAACTGCAACACTGAGGGCGGCCAGTTTGTTGGCGTGGCGGGTGCCCGGCGCCATTGATAAACGATGGGCCTCGTGCCAGAGGCCACAGACGCCGATGCAGTTTGTACGCCGACCGTTTCACCGATCGATGTCGCGGATTCCAAGGCCATTGGGGTGACGGGCTCCGCCGGCGAAGCGACGCGAACCGGCGGCGGAATCACGGCTCGCGAGCGATAGAGAACCAACACGCCAACAACACCAGCAATCCCGATAAGAAAGACTGCCGCCAAAGCAATCACCACTGGAATCGCCGTGCGTCGGAATCGTGATGTTGTGCCCGCCTCATTGACTTGCGGTGGTTGTCGCCGCTTCGCGCGCCACGCGGAGATCAAGCCCACCAATGTTCCAATAATCGCTCCGAGAAAAATTCCCGCGCCAAGCCCCTGCGCCAGGTTCAGCAGTTTGTTGGGCCGAAACGGGCGGCTTGAAAGTT
>DATHKK010000626.1:0-3704 GCA_035489355.1 Candidatus Limnocylindria bacterium | reverse complement strand
CGAGTCCCTCGATGTTGAAACCGGAGCCGTCGATCGCTTTCGGATCGATGCCCTCCGCCCCGCTCGCAGTCAGCTCGTAATAGTTGTTGCCCAGGCCGTGGCCGTTGGTCGCGTCCCAGTTCATCAGATCGAGTTTCAAATAATCGTAGCGACCGACGAACGACAGGCTGACGTTCGTGCCGCTGCCCGCGAGATCCGTGGCGAAGATCCGTCCGCGATTCGTGCGCACTTCGGCGTCCTGTGCGTGCGAGTGAGAACCGATCCAATAGAGGCGGTCGCCCACGCGAGTGGACGCTTCCAGATCGATCTCGCGCGGCGTGCCGTCATCGTAAAAATCGACGAGGCCGAGATATGGATTGAGATTGAACTGAACGAGGGCCGGGCCTGAATTGCTGCGGCTGAAGATGCGCAAAATCTGGTTCTCATCGTCGCCGGCAAACATGTAATTGGCGTCGATGGCCATCGCGGGCGAGCCGTCGCTCACGCCGGTGTGAAAGCGTCCGCCACCGCGATCGTCCCGCGACGCCGCATAGGCGAACTTCACTCTTCCCTCCACCGGGCCGCCGCTGATCGTGATGGTGATCGTCGAGTAACCGACATTCGTCGGAAAAATGGCGAGCGTGCGCTGGCTGCCCGTGCCGCTCAGGATGAGATTCGAGTCCGGCACAACCGTTTGATTGCTGCTGGTCGCGGTCACGATGAGCAAATTTTCCGGCGTGTCGGGATCAAAAAAGGTGAAGGAGATCAACGGAGTGGTTGGATCGTCGATCACGCTCGAGAACGGATTGAGCGGGCTGGTGGTGGGCGCGAGCTTGTTGAACGCGCCAATGGTGAGCGACGAGCCGTAAGGAAAAAAAGCGCTGCCGTCTTGCGCCGCGTAAGACACGGATTGCGGATCGCTCCCCGCGAGCGGGGCGTTGATCCAGGCCGCGGCGGAATTTGCCGCCGCGTTTCCCGGCAAGCGTGTGGCGGCATCGGGAATGCCCGCATCCTGCGTGAGCTTCGCGGCAGAATAAATTTCATCGCCGTCGCCGCCGTCGAGCCAGGCCACGGAATCGAGAATGGTTGTGCCCGGCGGCAGTCCTTCGAGTTTGCCGTTGTCGCCCGCGTCCAGATCGCTTTTTTGAACAACGGCCGCGGGACTGCTCACGAGCAGGAAACTCGCGCTGCCATTGCCGAGTGCGCCTCCGGGCTGGCTCAACTCCGAAGAGAGAAACACGCGGACGCCATTGGGAATCGTGTAGGGATGCCCATCACCCAGGATTACAAGCAGGCCGCTCGATCCAAGCTGCGTGCCGCTGAGGTCGAGGACGGCGGTGGCGGTGCCGGGATTCGCCTCGAGGTTTCCTTCGATGACGAGCAGGTAAACGTTTGTGAGCAAGGCATTGGGCGCGCCGAGCAACTCGACGAATTCATACGGCGCGTCTTCCGGCCCCGGCGGGTTCACTTTCAACTCATTGAGCAACACCGTGTCGTTCTCGATCACATTCAGCGAGACGGACGGGCCGGACATGCCCACTGGATAGTTCGCGTCCGCGCTGGCGATGACGGTGCAGGTCACGAGCACGGCGTGCGGCGAGGTGCTCACAATGTTGTCGTCCAGCGCGCGCACGGTGATCGCACGGGCGTTGGTGCTATTGAAAACAATGGAGTAGCCGGATGAAAAGCTGACACCGCCGTTGGTGCTGATCTGCCCTTGCGTGGATGCAGCGACTTGAACAGTCACGTTGCCACTCGGCATGGCGTTGAGCGCGAGGGTGAACGAATCCGTGCCGGAATCTTCCACGACGTCGGTGCTGCCGCCCGATTCGAAGACCACGAGAACCGGGATGTTGGGCGCGCCGAAATTCGCCAGTCCAATGTGATTCAACGGGCGGCCATCGTACGCGGAAGGCAGAGTGTCGCTCAGGCTGAGGCTTAAATTCGGCGCCACGCCGATCAGACTGTCGCCGACGACCCAGGAGGCCGCGAGCCAGTTCGTAGTGTGTCCCGTGCGGCCGACGTACGAGGGCGTGAATCCCATCGGCACGACAGTCCCGCTGCTGATTACCGTGGCTCCATTGCCCGGCGCAGTGGCGCGGCGGAAATTGATTTTGCCGTAGCCAATGTCGCCCGCGCCGTCGCTATCGAGAATGGCCACGGCGTCGAAAACATTCCAACTCGCGTAAAGCTCACCGTCCGGCGCGCCATCATTGTTGGGGTCAATGTCCGCGTCGATGGTGGGAAAGTTCGCGCTCTGAATGAGGAAGAACGTCACCGAAGTATTTTCTAATTCCGTTTGTCCGTTCTCACCGCGATGACGAATGGAACTGCTGCTGCCGTGGCCGAAGCCAGCGCCATTCGTGTTCACGAGCACGGTGGTATTCGATCCCACAGCGAACGAGTTCGAGTTTTGCAGCAGCGCGAGAAAGCCGTTGCCGCCCAGCCTCCGGCCCGAGAGATCAAAGACATTTTGGATCGTGCCGGGATTGCCATTCGTGTCGCCCTCGACCGCGACGAAGTAAGTGCCGGCGGCGAGCAGTGCGTTGGGCGTGCCGCGCAACTCGACATATTCGTGAGGCGTGTCGGCGCCGGGAGGATTGAAAAGAATCTCGCTGATCCAAACCTGGGCGTGAACGTCGGCGGCAATTGAGAAGAGTGCCGCGAAAAGCCACGGCATCCACTGGCGTCCACGGTGTGTGTGTCTGGCCACAGCTTCGGATTAAAGCGAATGATCGACGGAAAAAGTGCTTGTCCCTTTCGTACGACAAACGGGCGATGAAGTCAAAGCAGCAGACGGTGTGGGTGATGCGTCTTTCCCAGTTCGCGGCGCACGCGGAGCGACGCGCCCTACTTTTCACGTCTCAGGCCTCGACTGGCCTCCGAGGGTTTTCAAGACACCCGGTTGCGGTCCGGCCTGCGTGAGCTATAGCTAAACAGGAGGAGGAAACAGCCACGAAACCATGGATAATCCATTGCGCATTCTGATGCTCGAAGATCGTCCCGAAGACGCCGCGTTGACGAAAGAGGCGTTGCGCAAAGGTGGGCTGCGCTTTTCCTTCGCCTGCGTGGACACGAAGGATGAGTTCGTTCGACAGCTCGACGAGCAGAAGCCCGACGTCATTCTTTCTGATCACGGCTTGCCTGCCTTCGATGGTTTTTCCGCATTGCGCCTGGTGAAACAGAAACACCCGGACCTGCCCGTCGTGTTTGTCACGGGCGCGCTGGGAGAGGAATTCGCCATCCGCACATTCGAAATGGGCGCGAGCGATTACGTGCTCAAGCATCGTCTTTCGGAACTCGCGCCCGCGGTGAAGCGCGCGTTGAGCACGGCGGAGGAAAGCCGCAGGCGCCGGGCTCAGGACGATGAGTTGCGGCGCAATGGCGAGCTGTTTCTCAACCTCCTCAATGGCGTCAAGGATTACGCGTTCTACATGCTCGATCCGCAGGGGCGCGTGACGACGTGGAACAAGGAATCCGAACGGCTGGAGGGCCATGCGGCAAACGAAGTGCTGGGCCGGCCCTTTGATGTCTTGTTTCCACCGGAGGACGTGGCGCGCGGCAAGCCCCGGCAACTCCTCGAGGCCGCGGCGCAAAAGGGCCGTCACGAAGAGGAAGGCTGGTGCCTGCGGCGCGACGGGACACGCGTCTGGATGAACATGGCGCTCACCGCCGTGCGCAATTGTCAGGGAACGCTCCAGGGATTCGTGAAGGTGGCGCGAGAC
>DATHKK010000625.1:0-2295 GCA_035489355.1 Candidatus Limnocylindria bacterium | reverse complement strand
CAAGGACGAGCGTCTTGTCCGTGCCGTGGGCCACGCCCATGACATTCACGTTACGGAATTCCGGGCCACCTTCGCGCCAGTAGGCGTGGGTCATGATGTGATGCCGTCCGACCTCGCGGCCCGCTTCGATCTCGCGCCCGGCGGGTACGGCCCAGTGGAAAAGGGCGTTGAAACGCGTGACGCGTTCGCCATCTTTGAGCGGCTTGACGTGTTCGAGGAACGTGGAGAAGCGGCCGATGATGCGGCGGCGATTCATGTTCTCAGCGACTTCGAAGAAAGTTTCCAATGGCACGCCCGCCTCCGTCGCGCGCGCGCGCCAGAGGTCGCGGATGATTTCCTCAGGAGCGAACTCGCGCTTCAGCGCGGTGAGGATGCGCCACTCCAGTTCATTCAACGTGACGATGGAGACGTCCTGAACCTCAGCGGGGACTTCGGCCTTGCTACCCGGTTCCATGCCGCGACGGCGGGTGTGGCCAACGCCGAGTGCGAAGAGTTTTTTTGCGGGAAGCAAAATGAATTTCTCAGCGCCGGTCTGCTGCGCGAGGAATTCACAATGCTTCTTCATCGAGAAACCCTGCGGAACTTTCAACGTCGTCCAGAGCTTGTAGCTGGAGCCGGGCGTCGCGGCGTCGGTGCTGCGCGTGACGACGTGGCCGCTGAATGGATCGCGCTGGAACATCCAGTCAAACGCGGCGTCGAGTTTCTCCTGTGGCACCTGCCACGCGACGAGCGCGCCTTGTGCGAGATTCGTGGCCAGCAACGTTTGGCGCACGCGTCGAATAGTGCCGGCCTCGACCATCGCGCGAATGCGTTCCAGCACCGTCTCGACCGGCACGTCGGAGAGCTTGGCGATTTCGCCGAAGGGATCGCGTTGAAAACCCTGCACGCGGTCCTCGCTCACGGCGAGAATCTGCGCATTAGTCGCGTCTTTGAAATCCACCGGCACGGTCGCTGAATTCATGAGGCGCGCATTGTAAATGGCGACTGACGAATGTCGAATTTCGAAATGAAGAACGCAGTCGCGCCCCATGAACGTGTTACCAGTTTGTAACTGGCAGAAGCGCACAGAGTTCAGAACGCATGGTTCCTTTTATCTCCGCGTTGGAATGAAAGAAGCCGATTTCCCGGCGGCAAACCGGCAGCACGCTAAAGAGCCGCCCTCGCCGCGCCTGCGGCAAAGACGGCTGCAAACTTTTGACGCGAACCGTTACGGAGTCGTGTTCGGCGCGTTCGGCGCGGTGGTGGGTGGCGGCGTGGTGTTGCGATCGGTCGTGTCCCGCACGCGTTCCGCGTCGCCTTTGAGACTGATCTGGTTTTGCACGCTGCTGACGCCCTGGATGTTGCGGGCGATCTCCTCCGCTTTGCGCTTCTGGTCATCGGTGTCCACAAAGCCGGTCAACTGCACCGTGCCCTCGTATGTGTTCACCTTCACGTCCGGAAATTTGTAAACCTCGCTGTCGTCCAGCGCTCCTTTGACTTTCATGCCAAGCATTTTGTCATCGATGTATCGCCCCGTGGTGCGCTTGTGCGAATCGCTGTCCGCCTTGTCAGACGCGCATCCGACGAAGCCCACCGCCGTCACCGCCGCCAATGAAAACAGAATCAGTTTGCGTTTCATGCGAGCCGTTTAGCGCGTGGTGTGCCAGCGTGCGAAAAGGAAAAGTCCTGCGGAAAGTTGCGGGTAAGTGCAACGTAGCGGCTGAAACATCGTGCAGAAGCACACAGCCAAGGATGATTACTTGCACGAGTCTAGCGCTTGTTCAAAGCGCGAACAGGTTCAACTCATCGCGGAGTCGTTCGAGAGGCAGGCCGACCACGCTGGAATAGGAGCCGGCGGTCTGAGCGACGATCATTTCACCATGTTCCTGAATGGCGTAAGCGCCCGCCTTGTCGAGCGGGTTGATCCGATCAAGATAGTCCGTGATCTCATCCGCGCCGAGCGGCTTGAATGTAACGCACGTTGTTTCCAGGAAAGTACGCTGGCGATGGCGGCGTAAATGGACGAGGCAAACGCCGGTGATAACCTGATGCTCCTTGCCTTGCAGATCGCTCAGCATCTCAGTCGCTTCAGCGCGGTTCTTCGGCTTGCCAAAAACGCGCCGGCCCAGACACACCTCCGTGTCGGCGCCGAGTACGAGCGAGTCGGGAAACTTTTTCGCGAGGACGCGTGCCTTGTGGTAGGCGTTCAACATGCAGGCTTCCGCCGGTGAAAGGTGTTCGGGCTGGAATTCCTCGACATGCCCGGGCAGCACTTCGAAGTCGGGGACCAATTCGCGCAGCAGTTCGGCGCGGCGC
>DATHKK010000624.1:0-4087 GCA_035489355.1 Candidatus Limnocylindria bacterium | reverse complement strand
CCCAGCTTCATCTCAAACGTCTCGAGCGGAGCAGGCGGCGTGATGTGCGCCATAGGCGGAATGAGTGCCGGCTCGAATACCGGAGACTTTTCGTGCGGCGTGTTCTCGGCGACGGCAACTTGCGCTACCGGTTCAGAAACGAGTGGCTGCGGAACCGCTGCCTCCGCGACTTGCACCTCCGGAATGATCGGCGGCAAAGGCGGCGGCACCACCGCAGCGGTCTGCATCATTGGCTCAACCGAAGAAACTTCGGAAGCTATTGGCTGTGCCATTGCCTCAAGTGGCGGAACTATAATTGGCGAAATTTCCGGCGTTGTTTGGTGGGTCGCAGCATTTAACCGAGAAGCCAATTTCTCGATATCCACCGTAAGATTCGCGAGCTGGCTCTGCAACGCCTCTTGCCGGCGTTTGAGGATTTCCAATTCTCCGTGCTCGCGTTCGTTTATCCTGGTTTGCTGGTGCGGACACTACAGAAGGGCGCTTCAATCGGTCAGTTGATAAATAGCCCGCCGTAATTGGTTTTCTGAATGGCGTATCTTCGATTTGACGCTCGGATGCGCGGCTGCGAGTTTCGCGCCTGGTCGAAAGGGAACAGAACATTTTTTCTCGAGTCGCAAACTCTCCCGCTGTGCAGGCCCTGCTCAGGCGCGTGGAGCAGGGCGGCGCTTTGTCTCTTGCCGGAATCGATGTGGCGGCTTGGCCGTTCATAGCAGCGCTGCTGCAGGAGAAGTTTCCAGATCGCACCGTCGTTGTCGTCACGGCGGGATTAAAGGCGCAGGAATCTTTTCACCAGGATGTCACGACGTGGCTTGCCGCCGAGTCCAGAGTTCAAAGTTCAAAGTCCAAAGCCACTGGCTCTCAAACCTTAACCTTCAACTCTCAACCTCTCTTTTTCCCCGCCTGGGACATTCTTCCGCACGAGGCAAAGTTGCCGCATGTGGACGTCATTAGTGAACGCCTGGAAACGCTGGTCGCGCTCTCAAAGGCGGAACGCCGCAAGCAGGTCCCCATCGTCATCGCGAATGTCGTGGCATTGATGCAGAAGACTTTCCCGTCGGGCGCCATTGCTGAGCGGACGCGCATCTTGAAGCGCGGTCAGCAAATCAACCCGCTGGATCTAATCGAGTGGCTCGAAGACCAGGGTTACGAGCCGGAGGCGCAGGTGAATCACAAAGGCGAAATCGCGTTGCGCGGGGGAATCCTCGACATTTTTGCGCCCACAAACCCGTGGCCGGTGCGCGTGGAGTTTTTCGGCGACGAGATTGATTCCATTCGCGAGTTCGATCCGATTTCGCAGCTTTCCAAGGACCCCGTAGAAAACGTGACGATTCCACCCGCGGGAGAGTTGGGGATTCTAAAGCGCATGCTGGCGGCCCACGCCAAAGTCCCGAGTGCTAAGTCGAAAGAGAATGGTCCCGCGTTCTCAACGCTTCTGAACTATCTGAACGACGATGCGCTGATCGTATTGTGTGATCCCGACGCCGTGAACCAAACCGTCACAGATTACGCGGTGCAAGTGCCGGACAATGATCCGTTCTACGTTTCGTGGGAGGAATTCCAGAATGAAATCGCCACGCGAAAGCTGACGCGCGTGGAGTTGTTGGAGAGTGCGGACGATTTGGAAGAGCGGGCTTCTGATCTGACTGACTCACAAGGGAACGGGGCTGCGCCTGGCTCGTCGCTTCAACTAAAGAAAAGTGCGGAGCCGCGCTTTCAAAGCCTCGAGGCGTTCCGGCCGATCGTGGAACGCGCGCCAGATTTGCCAGTCGCCGAGGCGCAACGGCGGGAGTTCTTCGCGCAACTACACCGCTGGCTGCGCCAGGATTTCGCGGTGCATGTCTTTTGTAATACTGAAGGCGAGCGGCAGCGATTTCAGGAGATTTGGCGAGAGCTTGGATTCGGCGGCGACGAAGCGAAGAGTGAACCGACTACGCATCTGGGCACGTTGTCGCGCGGGTTTATTTACGAAGAGGCGAAACTCGTCATCGTCACCGATGCCGAGATTTTCGGGCGCTACAAAGTGCAACGGCCGCGCCGCTTGAAGTCGCCGCACGCTGCCACGTCGCGTTCCGCGCTCGACATTGATTTCACAGAGTTCGAGGAAGGCGATTACGTCGTTCACGTGCAGCACGGCATCGGACGCTTTCTTGGTTTGCAGATTTTCGATCAAGGCGCAGGGCGCAAACCCACCGAGCGATCGAAGCGTACGACCGGACAGGAATGTCTCGCCATCGAGTACGCGTCCGCTGATCCGGCCCAACCCGCGCCAAAACTTTACGTGCCCGTTAGCGAGGCGCATCTCGTGAGCAAATACGTGGGCACGGGCAAAGCGCGGCCAGCGTTGCACACGCTGGGCGGTTTGCGCTGGGCGAAAGCCAAGGCGCAGGCAGAGCACGCGGTGCGCGATCTCGCGGCGGAAATGTTGCGCATCCAGGCGGCACGCGAGTCGCAGGCAGGGCACGCGTATCCGGAAGACAACACGTGGCAGCGGGAGTTCGAAGGTTCGTTCGTTTACGAGGAAACGCCGGACCAGATGCGGGCCATTATCGAGGCCAAGCGCGACATGGAATTGCCCAAGCCGATGGATCGCTTGATCTGCGGTGACGTGGGCTATGGCAAGACCGAGGTCGCCATTCGCGCCGCGTTCAAATCGGTCATGGGCGGCAAGCAAGTCGCTGTGCTCGTACCGACGACTGTTCTCGCACAGCAGCATTTCAATACCTTTCGCGAGCGCATGGCCGATTACCCCGTGCGGGTTGAGTTATTGTCGCGCTTTCGCAAGGAGCGTGAGCAGAAGCGCGTCATCGAACAGCTCGCGACGGGCGGCGTGGACATCGTCATCGGCACGCATCGACTCGTG
This sequence comes from Candidatus Limnocylindria bacterium, assembly GCA_035489355.1. Lineage (GTDB taxonomy): Bacteria > Verrucomicrobiota > Verrucomicrobiia > Limisphaerales > SIBH01 > JANNGC01. The sequence goes on along the minus strand of DATHKK010000624.1, from coordinate 1,227 downwards.
CAGAGCGACATCACGTTCAAAGATCTTGGGCTGGTGATCATCGACGAGGAGCAGCGCTTCGGCGTGATGCACAAGGAGAAGTTCAAGATGTTGCGCCAGCTCGTGGACGTGTTGACGCTGAGCGCTACGCCGATCCCGCGCACGCTGTATCTCGCGCTCACCGGCGCGCGCGACATGAGCACGATCGAGACGCCGCCGCAGGATCGGTTGCCGGTCGAGACGATCGTGATGCAGTACGATGAGCGCGTGATTCGCGACGCGATTCAGCGCGAGTTGAATCGTCAGGGGCAGGTGTTCTACCTGCACAATCGCGTTTACGACATCGAGGCCATTGCCATGAAGTTGAAGGCGCTGGTGCCGCACGCGCGCATCGCGGTCGGACACGGCCAGATGGGCGCGGACAATCTGGAGAAAGTGATGACGCAGTTCGTGAACGGCGAGGCGGACGTGCTGCTGGCCACGACGATCATCGAGAGCGGCATCGATATTCCGAATGCGAATACGATCATCATCGACCGCGCGGATCGATTTGGGCTGAGCGACTTGTATCAGCTTCGTGGCCGCGTGGGCCGGTACAAGCATCAGGCTTACGCGTATCTGTTGTTGCCGCGGCACGCGGGGTTATTGACGGACGCGCGCAAACGCATCAGCGCCATCAAGCAGTATTCGAGTCTCGGCAGCGGATTCAAAATCGCCATGCGCGATCTGGAGATTCGTGGCGCAGGCAATCTCCTTGGCTCGCAACAGAGCGGTCACATCACGGCGGTGGGCTTTGATCTTTATTGCCAGTTGCTCAAGCAAAGTGTGAGCGCGCTGAAAGGCCAGAAGATCAAGCCGCGCATCGAAGTTCAAACTCGCATCGACTTCATCGCCACCGATCCGGCCGAAGTGGTGGAGGAGAGCGCGGAACTGGAAGTGCAAAGACCCAAGGCCGCTGAAGTCGTGGTGAGCATTCCGCGTGAAGTCGCCACGTACGTGGACGAGCCGGAACCTGATTCCGCACTTCGCACTTCGCATTCTGCCATTCCCCGCGTCCCAGCTTACCTGCCGCTGGATTACATTTCCGACTCGCGTCAGCGCATCGAGGTCTATCGCAAGCTGGCGCAAACGACGGAGAAGCGCGGCCTTGAGAAACTGACGAAAGAATTGCGCGACCGATTTGGTCCGCTCCCGCCCGCCGTGGACGTTCTGTTGCAAGTCGCCGAGTTGAAGCTGCTGGCGAGCGAC
>DATHKK010000623.1:0-2715 GCA_035489355.1 Candidatus Limnocylindria bacterium | reverse complement strand
GACGAGCGGCAATCAGTGCGGCGAAGACCAGAGTGACTTTCCAATTCGGTCGTATGGCAAAGGCAAAGAGCAGGGGAGCGAGCAAATAGAATTGCCATTCCAGGGAAACACTCCAGGCCGACACGAGAATGGCCCGGGCGGACTGAGGCAACAGTTGTTCCGGCACCGCGCCGTGAAGCATGGTTGCGTGTGCGATGAGATAAGGCGTCAGGTTTTTCGTATGGCCCATACCGAACGCGGTTTCATCGTTGATCTTCAGGCTGGCGTACAAGGTCAGGGCCAGGAGGAAGCAAATCGCGAAGACGGGGAACAGTCGGAACCAGCGTCGCATGATGAAGCTTCGGTAGTCTTCTCCGGTGCTCAGCAAATGGAAAATGACGAAGCCGCTTAGAATGATGAAGACATCGACGGCCAAGTGCGCACGGAGGCTTGGTCCGAGCGCCGAATAAGGACCCAATTCAATGACGTGTGATGCAAAAACCCATAAAGCCAGCAAACCGCGCAGCCCATCGAACTCCTTGATATGCTTCATTTCCTCCTCTGACTGGGCGTAACTTCCGCCCGAACATCAGAAACGCAACGGGAATAAATTTGTTTTTCCGCCTTTCACCCCTTAAACAGCAAGCCGTTTGAAGCCGACCAACACAGGAAGAATTGCTGTCCTTGCGGTGATCATCTTCGCCCTGGACCAGCTCACCAAGCTGGCCGTGCTGAAGTTTCTCCCCGATCCGGGTCATAGCGAAGTCCACGTGTTGCCGGGGTTCTTCACCATCATCCACGTTCACAATGACGGCGCGGCCTGGAGCATGTTCAAGGGATACAATCTCCTCCTCGGCATCGTGTCGGCCATCGCCCTCGCGCTGCTGATTTGGTTTCGCGACAAGTTTGGCGCGAACACACGGCTGGGATGGATCTCGCTCGGGCTTCTGTTTGGCGGCATCGCCGGAAATCTTTTGGACCGCCTCGTGCATGGCCACGTCATCGACTTCCTGAATTTTCACGTTATTACTCGCGCCGGGGCCACGCATTATTTTCCGACGTTTAACATCGCGGACAGCGCCATCTGCATCGGCGTGGGATTGCTCTTCATTCTTTCCTGGCGCAGCGAGAAACCGAGCGAGGCGAAGACGTAATTGTCTTCCATCGCCGCCATCGCCATGCCCGAACGCACCGAAAGTTTCGTCGTCGAACAGTCGCGCCCGAGTGAGCGCCTGGACTCGTTTTTGCGCGCGCGCTTTCCTGAAATTTCGCGCGGCACCCTGCAACGCCTCATCGAGCAAGGGCACATTCGGGTGGATGGGCAGTTGGTGAAGTCAACCCACAAGCCGCGCGCGGGTGAAGTGGTTTCCCTCACGTGGCCCGAAGCTCAACCGGCGGAAGCGCAGCCTGAAGACATTGCGCTGCAGATTCTGTTTGAGGACAAGGACTTACTCTTGTTGAACAAGGCTCCGGGCATCGTGGTGCATCCCGCGGCGGGCCATGCCGGCGGAACGCTCGTCAACGCGCTGTTGCACCATTGCGCGGGAAAGCTTAGCGGCATCGGCGGCGTGGCGCGGCCGGGAATCGTGCATCGGCTCGACAGGGATACGAGCGGTTGTTTGGTCGTGGCGAAAAATGATAAAGCTCACCTGAAACTGGCCGAACAATTCGCCGGGCGTGACGTGCTGAAAATCTACGATGCGATTCTCTGCGGTGAATTGCGGCCGCTTCGCGGAGACATTCGCGCGCCCATTGCCCGCCACACGATTCAGCGCAAACGCATGGCGGTCGTGGATGGCGGACGTGCGGCACGCACGAGCTACGAAGTGGTGGAGCGTCTCCGCGGCGCGACGCTGATCGCCGCGCAATTGCACACCGGCCGGACGCATCAGATACGGGTCCACTTTCAGCACCTGGGATTTCCTTTGGTGGGCGATGACACTTACGGGAAGAAACAAAACGCGCGGCTGAAGGAAGCAACGGGTTACTCTGCTGTCCGGCAGATGTTGCACGCGCGCGAGCTTGCGTTCAGCCATCCGCGAACTGGCAAGCCGATGAAGTTCGTTGCGCCATGGCCGGAAGATTTGGAATCTGCGGTCACGGCGCTGAGAGCGGCGAAGGAAAAGTAGGGCAGGCGTCTCGCCCGCCCCAGAAGATGGTGAACGGTTCGCGTCCCGCAGTCACTCGGTTCAGGCGGGACGCGTGATCTACTTTCAAGGCCAGTGGCGACCATCCCAATCAGTCACGCAAGAACGGTGTTCCACTTTTCCACCGCGCCAAACGCGCAAAATAAGTAGTTGCACCATGCAGGGGTTTGCCCTTTATTACGCGCGTTGAAGGTCTAGCCGTACGCGCAAGTGGAGTTTCAGGGCGCATCGGTTTTCCAAAAATTCACTCAAAGTTGGTTTCTGGGTTCATCGATCCTTCGGCACACAACACATTATGAGTAACGCCGCACAAGGCAGCGCCCAGCATCAAGGGCACCCATCGCAAGGCAGCGCCGCCCAAGGCAATGCGCCGCAGGGCAACAACACTCCCGAAATTGGTTCCGGTTATCTGGAAATTTCGGAGAAGGGCTTCGGTTTCCTGCGCTCGTCCGATCATCACTTTTCCCCGAAAGCCACCGATATTTTCGTCACGCCGGACACGATTAAGAAGAGCTTTCTCCGCGAAGGAGCATTGGTCGAAGGCGCATTGAATCCGCCGCACCGCGGCTCGAATCCCCAGCTCAGGACG
>DATHKK010000622.1:0-3055 GCA_035489355.1 Candidatus Limnocylindria bacterium | reverse complement strand
TGGCCACACGCGAGGAGTTCACGGATGCCCGCGACGCGTGGAACCGCATTGCGGCGGCGCAGAAGATGATTGGGGACAATGCGCGCGTTTACAATCTACTCGAAGGCGGCGGCGCGTTTAACAGCGAACTCTTCAGCATTGCCCGCACGTTGCTCCGCGCGGCGGAAGAAAAACCAAAGCCCAACGGCGAGCGGTTGCGCGAGTTTGCCGAGTCCGGGCGCGAATCGCTGGAACTGCAACTCTTCTCGGACAAGCCGATTTACAACGACCTTGAAGACCTGCAACTCGCCGACTCGCTCACGTATCTCACGGAAGAGATGGGCGCGACCAACGCAATGGTGCAGAACATTCTGGCCGGCAAATCACCGCGCGAGCGGGCGACGGAACTCATCACCGGCACCAAAATGAACGACGTAGCCTTCCGCAAAAAACTTTACGAAGGAGGCGCGACGGCCGTCGCGTCCGCGAAAGATCCGATGATTGAACTGGCGCGGCTCATCGATGCCGATGCGCGCGACGTGCGGAAGATTATGGACACTCGAGGCGAAGTGAAACAACAGGCGCACGCAAAAATCGCGAAGGCGCGTTTCGCCCTGGAGGGCACGAGCAATTATCCCGACGCCACCTTCACGCTGCGCCTCGCGTTCGGCACGGTGAAAGGCTACGAGGAAGGCGGCAAGCCCGTCGCGCCTCACACGACTTTCGCCGGACTGTACGAGCGCGCGGTGGAACAGGAATACCGGCCGCCCTTCGATCTGCCGAAGGTCTGGCTCGACCGCAAACGCCGCCTCGATCTGAAGACCCCGTTCAATTTCGTTTCCACGGCGGACATCATCGGCGGCAACTCGGGCAGCCCGGTCATCGATCGAAAAGGCGAGCTGGTCGGAATCATTTTCGACGGCAACATTCAATCGCTGGTGCTCGACTTCAGCTACACGGATGACGTGGCGCGCGCGGTTTCCGTCGATTCGCGCGGCATCATCGAGGCGTTGCGGAAAGTTTATGACGCGAAGAATGTCGTGACGGAACTGACGATGGGCAAAAAAGCAAAATAGCCGGGCAACAAATACATGAGCGCGAAACCTGGACCTGACCGCGTCAGCAGCGCCGGCGCGCCTGCTGAAAACTCACCGTCCCAGTTCCAGCCCTACATCCCGGCGTCAGCGCATTTGCCGGAACTGACGTTGATGCCGCTGATCGTTGGCACGATTCTCGGCATGATTTTCGGCGCGTCCTCACTCTATCTCGTGCTCAAGACGGGCCTGACGGTGAGTGCGTCCATTCCAGTGGCGGTGATCTCAATCGCGTTGTTCAAGCTATTCGCAAAGTTGGGCCTAAGGCGCGACGCGACGATTCTGGAAAACAACGTCGTCCAAACCGCCGGATCGGCCGGTGAATCCATCGCCTTCGGCGTCGGCGTCACGATGCCGGCGATCCTGATTCTTGGATTCGATTTGGAAGTCGCGCGGGTGATCCTCGTTTCGGTGCTCGGCGGATTGCTCGGCATTCTCATGATGATTCCACTGCGCCGCGCCTTGATCGTCCAGCAACACGGCGTGCTCAAGTATCCGGAAGGCACGGCGTGCGCCGAAGTTTTGAAGGCGGGCGCTTCTACCGAATCGCGGGAAATCGCGGCGCGCGCTGGAACCGCTGCTTTGGGCAACGCGGCATCGGTCGGCGCCAGGACCATCTTCACCGGCTTCGGCATCGGCGTGGCTTACAACGTGGCGATGAAGCTTTTCCCTCGCTGGAAGGACGCGCCGGAAAAAATCTTCGATGCGCCGCTAAGAGGCGGTTCCATCTCCTGCGAGATCACGCCGGAATTGCTTGGTGTTGGCTACGTCATCGGGCCGCGCATCGGGGCGATTATGGCCGCGGGCGGCGTGCTCTCGTATCTGCTGCTCATTCCGATGATCAAATTTTTCGGCGAAGGGCTGGCAGTTCCGCTGGCACCTGGCGGCACAGCCATTCGCGACATGAGCCCGGGCGCGATTCGCAGTGCTTACATTCTCTACATCGGCGCCGGCGCGGTGGCGGCGGGCGGCATCATCAGTCTCGTGCGCTCGATCCCGCTCATCTGGCACGGGATTAGGGAAGGAATGCGCGACTTCGGCGGAACGGCGCAAAGCCGCATGACCGTGCCGCGCACGGAACAGGATTTACCGATGAAGGTGGTCTTCTTCGGGATCGTCGCGCTCATCATCGCTATTTATTTTGCGCCTGGCCTGCACATGAACCTCGTCGGCGCGATCATGATCGTGCTCTGTGGCTTCTTGTTTGTGACCGTCTCCTCGCGGCTCACTGGCGAGATCGGCTCCAGCTCCAATCCAATTTCCGGCATGACCGTGGCCACGCTGCTTCTTACCTGCCTCGTGTTCCTGTTGCTCGGATGGACGCCAAAGAGCAACCCGCTGGTGTATGTCACGGCCTTGTCCGTGGGCGCCATCGTCTGCATCGCGTCGTCGAACGGCGGCAGCACCTCACAAGATTTGAAGACGGGGTTTCTCGTCGGTGCAACACCGCGGGCGCAGCAGATTGCGATTTTGATCGGCGCGTTATGCTCGGCGCTCGTGCTCGGTCCCATTCTGTTGAAGCTCAACGACGCCGCGAAAGTTTACGTGCCGGTTACGACGGAGTTGCGAACCGATCCTTCCACGCTGGTAAAGACGGCGCAACTTGTCGGTCCCCAAGGCCGAGCCGACACGAAAACTTACCGCGTGTGGCACAAGCCGGATGAAAGCGGCGGTGCGGCGCAGCAATATCTCGTCGATGACACCGGCAAAGCAGTTTATCTCGTCGATCCCGGAATCAACGGCACCGTCACGAAGCGCCCGAACGGCAGCGAAGTGAAAAAATTTGATGCACCGAAAGCGACGCTCGTTTCATACATCATCAAAGGCATTCTCGATCGTAAGCTCCCTTGGACCCTCGTCCTGTTCGGCGTGATGATCGCCATCGTGCTGGAAATGTCCGGCATCCCTTCGTTGGCTTTTGCCGTGGGTGTTTATCTCCCCATCGCTACCTCTGCACCTATTTTCATCGGCGGCATGGTGCG
>DATHKK010000621.1:0-3409 GCA_035489355.1 Candidatus Limnocylindria bacterium | reverse complement strand
GCGCGCTCATCCACGACGTAAACCATTCTGAGGTTACCGGCCCCGCCTTCATTCGTGAGATAAGACTTCAGGGTGTTGTTGGTGCTCACATTCCAAAGCGCCAGCTTGGCGACATTGATTTCGATGGGCGTCACCGTCTTGCCCTCGCGTTTGTTGAAAAAGGAAGCATTCGTGGTCAGAAAACCCGTGTTGGCGTTTGAGGCCTTGTCCCATGACGACCGCGGAATAATGGTCGCAAAGTTGTTAGCCAGTCCAGACGTAACCTGAACCTGCTTATTGGCCTTTATCCTGATGATCATATCTGCCCTGTTGTAGAAGCGCTGCTTGCCGAGATCAGACGTGGCCGATTCTCCACTCGGCGGCACTTCCACGACTTCGCGAACGGCCGCCGCGGTGTTGGTCGTGCCGATGGGCAAGTTCAGCGAACTGGCTTTGCTCTTGTGCGTCGGCCCCCAATCGACCGTTCCATCGTTGCTGGTCGAACCATATTTGCTAGATTCGTAGATGTTGCCCGCGGCTGTGACATCGCTGCGAAAAGTCAGGGCCTCTCCCGGATCGATGTAAACGTCTTCGTTGGAATGGACCGGGCCGGTGATTTCCATGTCCGCACCCGGCGCAATCTCGAGGTCCAGGTTGTAAAAGATGGCGAACTGAAATAGCGGGATCGTGCTCAACTCGAAATCCTGGCGCACCGCGCCCACCACCTGAAACAAGCTGTCGAGTTGCTTCGCGTTCGAGATGATCCGAAACGGCGTCGCGTAGCCGTGCAGGTCCTTATAGTGCCCATCCAGAACCTTGTACACGGTGGGACCATCGTACTGAACGAACATTTTGTCCGTATGGCCCTGCCCATCGCTGAACTCGTACTTGGCCAGCAGCGCATTGTCCGAACTGGTCGGCACGAAATCTTTGTAACTGTTCGTATTCGCCAGGACCGTGACTTCGCCGTCCTTCCGATAGTCAGCGACGATGCGCGAAAGAAGTTTCTCGGTCGCCCCTTCCGCCACCGCGATTGTCTTGAAATATTCGTTGTTGCGCTGGGAAAGCGTGGTGTTCGTGGAAGACCATTGGAGGGCCGAGCCAAGAATGAGCAGCGTGATCGAGCAAAGCACCAGCACCACGACGATGCTCGAACCGCGACGAGAGTCAGAACCAAAAATGAGTTTCATAAAATCAAAGGATATTTCGGCGGGTCACTTTGGTGCGGAGCTGGTACCAGTCGTAGTATTGTCCCGCGCCCACGCTCACGGTTGGGTAACTGAGCTGGTAAACCTGCAACGTCATGCCGATCACGAAATTGGCGGTATCGTTCATAAGAATCGTGCCTTTGAAATCTTCCGCCGTAAACGCGATCTTGTTCGTCACGTAATTCACCACCACCGTGAACTGCGTGTTGTTGGTCGTGCGCGTCAACGCCGCGGCGTTCGTATCGCAGAAATAAATGACGTATTGGTTCGTGTTGCTGGTGGGAAAGATACGAAGAGCATTGCCCTTTCGCGCATTATTGGCGGCGAACGGAACGAATTTATTATTCACACGATTGCCGACTTCCGCGTTGTACGCCGCGCGGACGTCTTCGGTCAGAAGAAAAACCGCCTTTCGCGCCTCATCGCTGGCGGTCAATTTCGGCTGCGTGAACTGCATCATCTTTAATCCGTAAATATAGGTCGCCATCGCTCCGCCAATGACCACGACGGTGGTGATCATCGTGATCAGCAACTCCACGAGGGTAGTGCCACGGCGGCGGCGGCGCGAACTGGATGTAGCGAGGGGAACCGTTTTCATTGGTCGGGGGCCCGGTAGGTCAGCACCGAATTGGTGTAAGTGCGTCCGTTGTGTCCGCCTCTCCAGGTGCATTCGACGTAGATCTCCTTCAGGGGAGGAGTGGTCGAGGCGGTACGAATCCAAATACGATTGGTGGCGTAGGTGACGTTGGTTCCCGAAATCGGAATATCGAGAACGTTTGTTGTTCCGGGAAAGTTCGTTGCCACTAATTCATCCACCGGAACCTTCGCGAACGGGTCCCACTTCGCCGCGCGCGCCTGTTCCATGGCTTGCATGGCAAATGACTGCGCGGCCAAAGAAGTCGAGGACCACTCCGCCGTCCGGTGCGACTGGATGAATCCGCTCACAACGCCGGTGACCATGATCCCCAGAATGGAGAGAGCGATCAGAGATTCCATCAAGGTGAATGCTCTGACGTGCGTTGGACTGCTGCGTAACAGCCGAATTGTCACACCGTTGCTGAGCAATCCATTTGCCACGCGGTCGGATGCACTGGAGCGAGAATGCGCACGCGCGCTGGAGCATCGAAGAACCAACGACCAGGATGTGGGCGGCGCGCATTTTCCAGGGCATTGCCGCATGCACGGAAAAAGTCTCTCGAAAGCAGACAGTGCGCACCGGATTGATACATCGGCCTCGTTCGCTGGCTCCACATCGTCGCCGAGGAGCGCGGAAATCAGGTTGTTAAGAGAAAAGCGGCGGATGCTTCTGTCGCGTGGCATCACCGCTTTCAGCTGAACCGTGTCCCAGTCCGGGATGGTCTTACCTGCTCGATCCAGTAAGCCGAAACGATTCAGCAGCAACAGAAGCGAACAAAGGAAACGAAGAGGAAGAAACCAGAGGCCGGCATCCGATCCGGCGCTTGGAATCTGAAATTGCGCAGAATCTTTGTTCCCTTCGTTTGCTTCTGTAAAAGTCTAAATCGTTCGGGCTAAGCCGCTTGGCTCAATCGAGGCTGCACCGAGCTTTGCTGGCGGACATTGTCCAGGCATTCGCGAACGGCCTGCGCCAGCTTCGGCGGATGGTACGGCTTGGCGAGGAAGAATGAATTCTCCGGCAACTTGAAATAGCCACCCACGACATCCGGGCTGTAGCCGCTGGAATACAGAACTTTGATATCGGGCTTCTCAGCCTGAAGACGTTCCGCCAAATCACGGCCGGTCATGCCTTCGGGCATTACCATGTCGGTCAGCAGCATGTGAATCTCGTCCTTGTGTTGCTCCCAAACCTTGAGGGCTTGAACACCGGAACCCGCCTCCAAAACTTTGTAGTCGTAGTCTTCGAGCACCGTGCGCGCGAGTTCCCGCAACTCCGACTCGTCCTCAACCAGGAGAATCGTTTCCTTGCCATTGGGAATCTCCACCTGACGCGCATTGTGGACGGCTTTGACACTGTCCTTGTCCGCTTCGGGAAGGAAAATCTTGAACGTGGTGCCTTTGCCCACCTCGCTGGTGACTTCGATCCAGCCATAATGTTGATCGACGATTCCATAGACCGTCGCCAGACCAAGGCCCGTCCCTTTGCCCACGTCCTTGGTCGTAAAGAACGGCTCAAAGATACGACGCAAGGTCTCCGGCTTCATGCCGCAGCCGGTGTCTGTGACGGTGAGACAAAGATGCCGGCC
>DATHKK010000620.1:0-2571 GCA_035489355.1 Candidatus Limnocylindria bacterium | reverse complement strand
GTTTCACCCCGCAGAGGCGCGTGCTTGGTGTGTGGTGGCGTCTGGCTCCCCCCCAAAAGACGATGCAGGCCGCCAGTGAAATCATCCGCCACCGCTTGAAATCCGGACGTGCTTCGGTGCAAGAACCAATCCGGTGAGCCTCACTTCGCCGCCGTCCCGGTCAGAACGCGATGGATGGTGTTGTAAATCTCGTGATTGATGGGCGTGCCGTCTTCCGTCTTGAGCGCGAACTTGATCTTCATCTGCATGACCGGCTTCACGGGGATCTCCAGCAAAATGGTCCTTTTATCACGGCTGAGCTTTGCCGAAGTCACCGCCACTCTGTCGTGACCTTTCTTCTTCGGATCGTCCGGTGAAACTTCTGGTGAACCGTAGTTACCGGAATAAATGTAGTTCCACTGCTCGACACTGTAGTTCGCCCCGTCTTGGGCGGTCGCGGCGTCCAGTGGTTCCGCAAAAGTGATCGCCACGCCATTTGCTTTCACGTGTAGTTCCGTCGGTATAGTCACGGGCTTACCCGTGTAGCGCACGCGATAAAAAGCGCCGTCCTTCGTCCCGTCCGTTTGCCAGCCGCGCAAACCACAGACGTACACCTGGCCGTCCTTTGGATTCACGCGCCCGCGCATGATGCCCGTGGAGAACTTGATCGGAAATCGCACCATGCCGGCCTGCATCTCGCCGTCCACCATCTCGGGCAACACCGCGAACAGCGTGCCGCGTCCGTAGCTGGAGAAGAGCAGGTGATTGCCGAGCGCGCCCCACTTCTTCGTCGTGGCCCAGACCTGTCCGCCGCTTGAGTTGTCCATGTTTTGCGGCAGCCAGCAGATCGGTTCGTCGTAGCTCGCAGGCATTTGCGCTCCTGCATCCCAGCCTTTGATTTTGAATTTGCTGCGCGCCTCGGGATCGCTGGGGTTCACAACGAGGTTCGATTCGCCAAAGCGCAAGGAAAGCTCGTGCTGCGCGGCCGGCGTCATGCCGTAGAAGCCTCCGCGCTTCACGACGTTCAGTTTGCTGGAAGGCATCCAATGGCCCTGGTTGTCGCTCACTGTAAGCACGTCGTCGGGACTCATGGCGCTGCCATTCGGTGCCCGAAAACCGGTGGCGAACACTTCGAGCTTTGAGCCGTCTTTCGACACTTTCAGGCAAGTCCCCTGGTGCGGCGACTTCACCTCCGGCGACCACGGCGCGCCTTTGAAGTAGTAGAAGTTGCCCTTGGAATCGGTGTGCAGGTCCATGCAGAACTCGTGGTAATTCCCCGTGACGACGGTGTCGTTGTTGAAGTTCTCGTAGAAGTCCGCTTCGCCGTCCTTGTTGAAATCCGTCAAGCGCGTGAGTTGGTCCCGGCCCGTCACGTAGATTTTTCCATCCACCACTCTCAAGCCGAGCGGCTGAAACAAACCCGATGCGAAACGTTTCCATTCCAGTTTCTGCAAATCCTGATCGAGGCCGGAGACAATCCAAACGTCGCCGTGAAACGTGCAAAGGGCCGCTCGTCCGTCCGGAAAGAAATCCATGCCGCCGAAAAACGTCCGCGTGTTCCAAGGATTGGGAACCGGTTCCGTAATCAGGTCGGCGACGTACGCTCCGTCATTGGTGCCGAGCACGCCGCGCGTCGCGATAAGCTGTGCCCAGCGCGCGGGTCCGCCTCTCGTAAACGTTTCCAGATTCGGCAATTCCACTTTCGCATTCGCCGTGTCAGCAAATTTCTTTAAGTCCGCCGGCGCGCCGCTCCAGATACTCACTTGAAATGGACCAACCTTCTCTTTCTGCCCGAGAAACTTCACAAGCAACTTGCCATTGGCCGCACTGAGTTGCGCGCGCACACCACCGCGCAGAGAAATTGCCATGCACCTGTCGCCTTCGATCACGCTCAAGACACTGCCCGCCACGGTAGGCTCGCCGCTCGCATCCGCGACGGCCAGCGACCAATCAGGATCGTTCTTGTCGATTTGAAATGTGCGGGTGAACACGTCGAGACCATTTAGTTTCTCGAAGCCGGGCGTCTCCAGCACGTCGATGCCGCCGACGGTGTAGGAAAAAATAGTTTGATCGCCGTGACGATAAAGTCCGCGGTAGTGCGCGTGATCCTTCGGCAACGGGCCTTGTTTGCCTGGCCTTGGGTCGTTAGCACTGTCGCGACGCAGCCAGCCCGGCCCGACCTTCGTGCTGAACATTGGCGTGCCCGCGATTTCTGGCGGTTGAGGATGCACGATCTCGCGCAGATAATTCCCAGTTTTCAACCAATCACCCATCCAGCCCACCGACGCGCGCATCAGGTCAGTGTCGAAACACATGTAGGCGTTCTTCTCAGCGCCAACCGTGGCGGCGATGCCCTTCATTGTCATGTTGCCGCCCGGCGCTTTGATCGTAGCGGAAAAGAAAGGGCCGTAATCGGTCTTCCTCGCTTCATTCTGGGCGAGAGTCGAGGCCGCGATGGAGAAGAAGCTGAAAGCGATGACAAACGGTTTCATGGTGTGGTGCAATTGAGCGGCATTGCTTCGCGCGTTTCAATGCGAATGGCAACGAGAAACTCGCGGCAACGGCGAGCGAAGGAAACTGCGGATGGATCAA
>DATHKK010000619.1:0-2928 GCA_035489355.1 Candidatus Limnocylindria bacterium | reverse complement strand
CATCAGTCCGCCGGAGAAACGCGCGGCGAACTTTGGTTTGATTGGCGCCGCCTTCGGCATCGGCTTCATCGCCGGCCCCGCGCTCGGAGGACTGCTCGGCGACATCAATCTTCGCCTTCCGTTCATCGTCGCGGGCGTGCTGACACTGGTGAACTGGCTCTATGGCTGTTTCGTTTTGCCGGAGTCGCTGGCGCCCGAGAATCGCCGCCCGTTCAGTTGGGGGCGCGCCAACCCGATCGGTTCGTTGCTCGCCTTACGACAGCATCCCATCGTGCTGGGATTGGCAGGGACGTACTTTCTCGTGAACATCGCGCACCAATCTTTGCCCGGCACTTGGGTCCTCTATACCGGACATCGCTATGGATGGAACGCGCGCCAGGTCGGTATCTCGCTCGCGATTGTCGGACTCATGGCCGGGGTCGTGCAAGGCGGGCTGACGCGATTCGTGGTGCAACGATTGGGCGAGCGTCGGACTGCGGCCTTCGGGATGATTATCGCCACCTTGAGCTACATCGGCTACGGACTCGCGACGGAAGGCTGGATGATTTACGCGATTCTTTTTGCCGGCTCAATTGGCGGAGTCATGGGACCGGCGGTCCAGGGTTTGATCTCGCGCAACGTGGGCGCGAACGAACAGGGGAGCGTGCAAGGCGCGCTCTCCAGCATGGCCAGCATCGCTGGCATCATCGGCACGCCTCTCGCCACCGCGTTGTTCGCGCATTTCATTCGCGATGATGCGGTGGTGAAACTTCCGGGCGCGGCTTTTTTCTTCAGCGCCATGCTGGTGTTTGCCGCGTTGCTCCTGGCGCGGCGTTCGTTTCGGAATACGGCGGCGCAACCAACGAACGAACAGTTGGCGAAATAAGTTTACCGGCGCCGTGTTTTCGCGTTGGCCACGTTGGAATACGCGGAGCTGCCGCCGGCATTGAAGGCTCGCACGCGATAGTAGTAGCGACGGTTCCGCTCGGGGATGATGTCCACGAACGTGGTGACGTTTGCTGCGAGGCTGATCAGCACGGCAAAGTTCTTTCCGTCGCTGGAGCGTTCCACTTCAAAACCTTCGCCCTGCACGAACTGATCACTCCATTGCAGATCGATCTGATCACTTGCCACGGGTTTAGCGGCGAGAGCGCTGGGTGCGGCGGGTGCGATGGAGACAGAGTTCGGTTTCACAATGGTAAAGGCGTCGCGCACGACGACGTTGTTATCGACGAAGGTGACATTCATCTGGTTCGTCAACACGTCCACGACGAGGGAGCCGAGGACATTAAAGGAAATGAACATCGCGGGATGATTGAGCGATCCACCTGAAACCTGCCCGGACGATCCCGCGACCGTGTAAACCGCGCCCTGATGAGGCTCGGAACCGGCCGGCTTTTGATACGGCGTCGGAGATCGTCCGCTGCCTCCATCCACGATGTTCGCCGCGCTGAGCGTGGACGAAACGCCGTAGTGCCCGTTCAGCAAATAGGAGCGTTCGTAGGAATGACTGTGCCCGCCGAGTACGAGATCGACTCCACCGGCTTCGAGGATAGGCACGATGTTCTGCCGCATCTGCGACGACTCGGTGGCGGTGTCAGAATTGTGCGAGCCTTTCGTGTAGGGCGGGTGATGCCAGTAAGCGATGATCCAGTCGCTCAACGTGCTCGAAAGATCCGCGCGCAACCAGTTCGCCATCACGCCATCCGTCGCGCGGTTGGCCGTCATCGAATCCAGACAGATGAAATGGATATTGCCGAAATCAAACGAGTAATAGTGCTCAGTGCCCGAGGGCACGCCGCCGGCCTCGCCATTCGCCGGCAGCGTGAACATTTGAAAATAAGGATACGTATCCACGAACGCCGTCGAGCCGCCGGAGTCGTGATTGCCAAGCGTCGGCCAGAGCACGGAGTTGCGCAGCGTGACCGGATACGCATTGAACACCGCGCCTTGAAACTCCGAATCGGTGCCGTTGTTGTAAGCATTGTCGCCCAGCATCAGCCACAGATCGGTGGGACGCGCGCCGGTGTAAGTGTAATAGGCGTCGCGCACCGCGTATTGAGATGCGTTCTGCGTTCCTGAATCTCCCAATACCCAAATGCGCGTCGGGACTGGCGTGCCGATGCGCGGCGACGTGGCGAAATAAAAGCTCGGACTGTCGCCGGCGATCGCGGCCTCCGTGGTGCCGACCGAGTAAAAGTAAACCGAGTCGGGCAGCAGGCCGGTGACATTCACGATGTGTTCCGTCGTGATGTTGGGATTATCAGCGAATGAATTCAGGTTTCCCACAGCGGAACCAAAGCGCACGCGTCCGCTGCTCGGCGCGTCGGTGCGCCACCGGACCACGAGGCTGTGCGGCGTGCCCAGTTGGAGATAAGGCCCGCGCGTGATGGCCGGCAAATTTACCGGCGGCGCGCTCGTTTCAAAACCCGAAGTCCAAACCGGCCCATTCACCAATGTGCCATTCACGCTACCCGAGCTGGTGTTGGCGATGGTGCCGCTGCCTTCGTTGAGTCCCCAGCGGCCAACGAGTCCAGAGGCGGAAGATATTTCAACGTTCCTGTTGGCGACGATTTCCTGCGCACTGCGCGCGTAATTCCAAATGCGCACTTCATCCAGCACGCCGCGAAAGAACCCCGCCGCCGTGCCCGAGGAAGTCAGCGCGCTGGCTAGCGACGCGTGTTGAATGCTGTCGGAACGCGGCGGACGTCCGACGGCCAGTTGCGCATCGAGCGCGCCATTCAGATACAGACGCCAGGTTGTGCCGTCGTACGTCACCGCAGCGTGATGCCAAACGTTGTTCCCGATCGGCGTGACGCCGGCGATGGGATGATTCAGCCCGGGCGATGGACCGGTCGCGCCTTCCTCGAAATCCGCAACGAGCACGCCGTCCGAACTGCGAAGACCGAGGAAATAATTCATATCCTTGTTGTTGCCATCCGCTTCGCC
>DATHKK010000618.1:0-7070 GCA_035489355.1 Candidatus Limnocylindria bacterium | reverse complement strand
ATGCGCGGCGGCACGTTCACAATTTCCAACCAGGGCGGCATTGGCGGCGGGCATTTCACGCCCATCATCAACCGGCCCGAGGTAGCGATCCTCGGCCTGGGCCGAAGCATTTTGAAGCCGGTGGTGCGCGACGGAAAAATCGAAACGCGGATTATGATGCCAATTGCCGTGGCCTACGATCATCGCGTGATCGATGGCGGCGCGGCGGCGCGGTTCACCGTGGATTTGGTCGCCGCGTTCGAGAAGTTCAGCGAAGCCGACGTGAAGATTTGATTTACGACAATGGAAGCAACTAAGGCAGAGGTCATCGTTATTGGCGGCGGTCCCGGCGGATATGCCGCGGCTTTCTACGCCGCCGACAAGGGCAAGAAGGTCATCCTCGTCGAGCAGGAGAAAAATCTCGGCGGCGTGTGCCTGAATCGCGGCTGCATTCCTTCGAAGGCGCTGCTGAACGCCACGCATCACATCAGCGCGGCGCGTGAGTCGGCGCATCGCGGCATCACGTTCGCGGAGCCGAAGATCGATCTCAACAAGCTGCGTGCATGGAAGGACTCGGTGATCCAAAAGCTCGCGGGCGGCGTGCAAATGATCGCCCAGCGGCGCGGCGTCCAGGTGATTCACGGGCGCGGTGTTTTTGAGGATGCCAAGACCCTGCGCGTCGAAACCGCCGATGGGCAGAAATTTTTTAACTTCGATCAAATCATCGTCGCGGTAGGCTCCAAGCCGGCGATGCCGAAAAGTTTTGACCTTGGCAATCCGCGCGTGATGACGTCCACCGAGGCGTTACAGATCGAAGATATTCCTGAGAACCTGCTTGTCATCGGCGGTGGATACATTGGCATGGAGTTGGGCACGGTTTACGCGACGCTCGGCAGCAAGGTCACGGTCGTCGAAGCGTTGGATTCCATTCTCGCGGGCGGTGACGCGGACCTCGTGCGGCCGGTTATTCGCTACGCCGAGAAAAATTTTCGCGAAGTGCGGCTCAAGGCCAAGGTCGTGAAGATGGCGACCGTTGGGAAACAAATCAAAGTCATCACCGAGAAGGACGGACAGCAAAAAGAAGAGCTTTACGATCGCGTACTTGTCTCCGTGGGGCGCGGTCCGAATGCCGAGGACCTTGGTCTCGGCAACGCCGGGATCGAGCGCGACAAGCGCGGTTTCATCAAGGTCAACACGCAGCAGCAGACGAACGTGCCCGGCATTTACGCTATCGGCGATATCGCTGGCGGCATCATGCTGGCGCACAAGGCGTCGCGCGAGGCCCGCGTGGCGGTGGACAACATCATTGGCGAGAGCACTACCTTTGAGAACGTCATCATCCCCGCCGTCGTCTTCACCGATCCAGAAATCGCCTGGGCTGGACTCACCGAGAGTGAAGCGAAAGCCAAGGGCATTGAAGTCGAAGTCGCAAAATTTCCGTGGGCCGCTTCCGGGCGCGCCATTACGTTCGATCGCACGGATGGTCTGACGAAGCTCATCATCGAACCGCAGACTGAACGCGTGTTGGGCGTCGGCATCGTGGGCCATGGCGCAGGCGAGTTGATCGCGGAAGGCGTCGTGGCCATCGAGATGGGCGCGACGGTGGAAGACCTGGCGCTCAGCGTGCATCCGCATCCGACTTTGTCGGAAACCTTGATGGAAGCGGCGGAAGTTTTCTTCGGCACATCCACGCACACCTACACGCGCAAGCGGACGGAAGAGTAGAAGTCCGCGCTACTTGCTCGTCTCCATCTGCTTGATGAACGCATCCGCCTGCTGAATCGACCGATTCATGTCTTCGAGCAGACGCGTGATGTCGTTCTGAATCGAAACCGCTTCGCCCTTCAACGACGCAATCGCCTGCGCATTCAGATTGTGCTTCAGGAAGAGCACATGGTCGCGGAACTTTGTCAGCACCGGCGTCATGCTTTCCTCCGCGCGCTTGAGCGAGGCGTGCATCTCTTCGTAACGCGCGCGTGTCTGGCGCAACTGATCCCGGCTGCTCGCACGCATCGAATCCGACGAGATCTGTTTAATCTCGCTCTCCCATTCGCGAAACAAGTCCCCCGCCACGGTTTCCATGTCGCGCACGCGTTTGCGCACCGCCTCCGCTCTCGAAACTGACGCATCGTATTCACCCTGTAGCTTGTCGTAGGTCTTCTCCAGATCGCTGTTGGAGTTACCGTAGAGCTCGCGCAGCCTGGTCAGCGCGTCTTTGAATTGCTCGCCCGCTTCCTTCTCCTCGTCACGCGCGGCGATGACACGTTTCTTCAACAGGTCGCGTTTATAGACGCCGAATTTTTCGTACGTCGAATACATCGCGCTGCGGCAACCCGTCCCCAGCAAAAGGAACGTTGCGCACAAGATCCCGGTCCAAACCCCTTGTTTCATGGCGCAAGATTACGCGACCGTTCGCCGCAGGCAAGGAGGCCCGCACTCGCAACCGGACAATGTCCCGACACTTTCTGGCCGCGGACCGAAATGAAAGTCTCCCGCGGTTTTACGTTGCGGTCATGGACTTGTCACCGGCCGCGTGCAAGTTCTGCGAGAAACCATTCTTATGATGTCGCTGCTTTTTGCGCGGACGATACGGTCGCCCGCGTGGTTTGGGCTTGCCCTCCTGGCTCTGTTGTGTGTTTCGCCCGCGCTCCTCGGCGCTCAGCCGTATGGGCTGGAATCGCGGCCGAACGCCGGCGCTTTTCTCAATGGCGCAGTACCGGGGAGCGCGCCGGTGCTTTCGGGGAATTGGACGGCCGTCATCGCGTTCACAAACTTCACATTCCTCAACGCCGTCGGCCTTGCCCACGTGCCGGGCACGCCGCGTCTCGTGGTGTGGGAACGCGAAGGGCGAATCTATTCGTTCACAAACAGTCCGGACGCGTCGAGTAAGACGCTCGTGTTGAACATCACGAACCAGTGCCAGGGCTGGGATGACTCGGGCTTGCTCGGTGTCGCGTTTCATCCGGGGTTCGTCTCCAACCGTTTCATGTTCGTTTGGTACACGTGGGTCACGCCGGGCACCGTGCAGGGTAATCAGAATCAACGTCCGCCGACGAACATTCCGAATCGCGATCGGCTTTCGCGTTTCACTCTCGACGCGAACGGCGTTGCGATTCCCGGCTCGGAAACTGTGTTCATAGATCAGAATGCCAACTCCGTCTGGCACAACGGCGGCGGGATGTTCTTCGGCGACGACGGCTTCCTCTACATCACCAACGGCGACGATGCGAACGGCGCGAACAATCAGCGCATCAATGTGACCCTGCACTCCGGCGTGTTGCGCATCGATGTCGATCAACGCGGCGGCGCCATCAGCCATCCCATTCCGCGCCGGCCCAGCAACGCGGTCACGACGAACTATTTCATCCCGAACGACAATCCATTCGTCGGCCAAGCGGGCGCGCTCGAAGAATTTTTCTGCATCGGCCTGCGCAGTCCACATCGCATGACGTTCGACCCGGTGAGCCGCCGCATTTTCATCGGCGACGTGGGCGAAGGTTCGCGCGAGGAAATCAGCGTCGTCGAATCAGGCGAGTCCGCGCTGAACTTTCAGTGGAACCGCATTGAGGGCCTGAACGGCGATCTCACGCCGCCTTACATCGGCGTGAACAAGCGGCCCGTCATCGACTATTCGCACAGCGAAGGTTTCGCCGTCATCGGCGGCTACGTTTATCGCGGCTCGCAATTCGCGGCGGACCTTGGCGGCAAATACATCTTTGGCGACAACGGCTCGAAGCGCGTTTGGGTGCTGGATGAATCGACGATTCCGGCGACAAAAATTTTGCTGACAACCGTGCCGCCCGGCCCCGGCCCGAATCCCGGCAACGATTACGTGGGCCTCTCCAGCTTCGGCCTCGACGCGAACGGCGAAATCTACATGTGCCAGATGAGCAGCACCGGCGGGCGCATCTACAAGCTCCAGCGCGGTGGGCCGACAAACGCACCGTTGCCACAGTTGCTCTCGCAGACCGGCGTGTTCACAAACCTCGCTACACTTGGCGCGAGTCGCGGATTGCTGCCTTTCGATGTCGCGTCGCCGCTTTGGTCAGACGGTGCGGTGAAGTCGCGCTGGATGGCGATTCCCTCGAACCAAATGGTGACTTACTCGCCAACGGGTGAATGGACTTTTCCGAACGGCTCGGTGTTCGTGAAACATTTCGAGTTGCCGGTGAATGAGACGAACCCCGCGATTCGCAAGCGCCTCGAAACACGCCTGCTCGTGCGCGACACAAACGGCGCGGTCTACGGCGCGACTTACAAATGGCGTGCGGACGAGAGCGATGCTGACCTGCTCGCGATTTTCATTACGCATCGAGTGGCAACATCGACAATCAATTGCGCACGTGGGCCCACATCGGTTTGTTCGACGCGCCGCCGAGCGAGCCAGAAATTCCCAACCTCTACAAACTCGTCACGGTCACGAACACGTCGGTGCCGCTCGAAACACGCGTGCGTTCGTACCTCGACGCGAATTGTTCGCAGTGCCATCGGCCCGGCGGCGCGCAGGCGTTTTGGGACGCGCGCTTCGACACGCCATTGGAGCGCCAGGGAATTATCAATGGCGTCGTGGGCAACAATCTCGGCGTCACGGGCGCGCGCGTGGTTGTGCCCGGAAATCTCCAGCGCTCCATCATGCACCAGCGCTTTGGCAGTACTCTCCCGAATATCAAAATGCCGCCGCTCGCGCGCAACATCATCGACCAGCCTGCACTCGACGCGTTGACCGAATGGATTCTCGGGCTGCCGCCGACGAGCGGCGAAGTGTTCCTCGTGAGCACCGGCGCGGTTTGGAAGTATCTCGACAACGGCTCGAACCAGGGCACTGCGTGGCGCGCGATTGCTTTCAACGACAGCGCATGGGCGAGCGGCCCCGCAGAACTTGGATACGGCGACGATGCCGATGGCCGGCCTGAAGCAACGGTCGTTAACTACGGCCCGGACGCGAACAACAAGTACGTCACGACTTATTTCCGCCGCACTTTCACGGTCACGAACGCGGCGAGTTTCAACAGCCTGAGCTTGCGCCTGCTGCGCGATGACGGCGGTGTTGTTTACCTGAACGGCAACGAAATTTTCCGCAGCAACATGCCGACGGGAACCATTGCCAGCGCGACGCGCCCGCTCGGCACGATTCCGCAGGGCGATGAAACGGTGTTCTTCGAAATGGCCGTCGAACCGGCGCTCCTCCTCGAAGGCGCCAACGTGCTGGCCGTGGAAATTCACCAGGCGAACGCGACCAGTTCAGATCTCAGTTTCGATTTGGATTTGAGCGCCTTCCAGGCGCTGCTATCGACGAACGGTCCACCGTTCGTGAGCATCAGCGCGCCGGCGAACAACACGCCATTCGCTGTGCCCGCGAGCATCGTGATTACCGCGAGCGCGTCCGACCTCGGCGGTTCTGTGACGAATGTCGCGTTTTACGCGAACGCAGCTCTCATCGGCTCTGATGCGAACGCGCCATTTAGCCTTCTGTGGGAAAATGCGTCGCCGGGCGATTACGCGCTCACCGCGATTGCGACTGACAACACCGACATCGGCGGTCGTGAATGTGCGTATCACCAGCACGAATGCGCTGCCACTTGTCGCCATCGCCGCGCCGATTGGCGATGCCACATTCGAAGCGCCTGCCAACATCAGCATCACAGCGAGCGCGACAGACAGCGACGGGACCGTCAGCCGAGTCGAATTCTATTCCGGCGCGACGAAGCTCGGCGAAAGTTTCTTAGCACCCTACACGCTGACCTGGAGCAATGTTCCGATGGGCAACTACACGCTGACCGCCGTGGCATTCGACAACAGCGGCGCCTCGACTGTTTCCGCGCCGGTGAACATTTCTGTCATCACGCCACCGCTACTCTTCACCAACACATTGGTGAGCACCGGCGTTGTTTGGAAATATCTCGACGATGGTTCGGACCAGGGCACGAATTGGGTGCAGTTGAACTTCGACGACGGTGCCTGGGCCTCCGGTCCCGCGCAATTCGGCTACAGCAGCAATCCTCCGGAAAACGACGAAGCGACCATCGTGAGCTTCGGTCCGTCGGACACGGACAAATACATCACGACTTATTTTCGCCATCGCTTCAGGATGAATTCCACGGAGCCGCACACGAATTTGACGGTGCGCTTCCTGCGTGACGATGGCGCGGTCGTTTATCTGAATGGCATTGAAGTCTTTCGCAGCAACATGCCGACGGGCACCGTAACCTCCACGACGTTCGCCGCCGGCACGGCCAACGACGATGGAATGACGTGGTTCACCTCGAATGCGAGTCCCGGCCTGCTCGTGACCGGCACTAACGTGGTGGCGGTCGAGATTCATCAAGTCAACCGCGCCAGCTCGGACATCAGCTTCGATCTGGAAATGATCGGCCGTGGCACCGCGAGCGGGACCAACGCGACAACGTTGCAAGCCACCGTGTCCGCGGGCGGAGTTTTCCGCCTCTGGTTCGCCGCGTCCGCCGGCAGCACCTTCGTCATCGAAGCGTCGTCGGATTTCCAGATTTGGACGCCGGTTTACACGAACAGCGCCGTGAACAGGCAGTTTGAGTTCACGGAGAATGTCGGCGGAAACTGGCGCTTCTATCGCACGCGTCGGTGACTAACACAATTGAGAGTAACCTTACTGCTTCGCCCGCGGCGGAATGCCCGCGCTCTTCGCCAGCTCACGATGGATGCGCGACACGCGCTCGATCTGACCCTTGGCGGGAAAGCGCTCGTAAAAACCTTCGTTGCGAAACTCGCGGATGAGTTCAGTCCACGGCGCCAGGCGCTCGCGCCAGCGTTGAATGCGGTTGTCTTCCGGATCTGCATCACTCGAGGTGAGATCGGCGCAGACACGAATCATCGCTTTGAGCGCCACGGGCTTTGTCACCATGTAATCGCTGTTGCCCCACGCTTCGCCCCAGACCTCGGCCGTAGCTTTGAAGAAGTCGCGCACCATGGCGTAGTAGCGTGCCGCGGCGCGCTTGTCCGTGCCTTCCTTTTCAATCTTCGGCCACGCCTGCTTCACCCAGCGATGCACTTCGTTGAAAACTTCGGCCTGGAGAATCCACTTCTCCTGCTTGCTGCGTCCACCGAGACGATTGATG
>DATHKK010000617.1:0-6029 GCA_035489355.1 Candidatus Limnocylindria bacterium | reverse complement strand
TCGCCCGGCAACTCTGGCGGCCCGATTCTGAACAGTCATGGCGAAGTCGTTGGCGTCGCGGCCTGGACCCGTAACGGCGCGCAAAACGTGAACTTCGCTACGCCGGCCAAAGAAATTGCGCAACTGGACTTCGACAAACCCGTCACGCGTTGGAAGCAGCAGGGGAAAAAGAAGTTGTTGCTCTCGAGCTCCGACACGCGCAAGCGCAATTCTCCCGCGAATGAATCTCAGCAGAGCGTGCAGGACCTGAAGCGGCTCCTCGGCAAATCCATCGGCAAAGAGATCACCATCGTGGTGGTGCAGGAAGGTCAGCAGGAGAAGTTCACCTTCACCGTGCCGCCTGATTTCGTGAAGTAGGCACCCGTTCCGCCCGGGACTCAACCAACCCAGCCCCCAAAATGGGTGCTTGCAATTCCATCCGTCACGACTAATTTCTGCACTCTTTTTCGGGAAACCAGACGCGGCTGCTGATGGGCCGCGCAGAAAGCAGATTAGATTTATGGCAGTTCGAATTCGAATGAAACGGATCGGGACGACAAATACTCCCGTGTATCGCATCGTCGTGGCCGACAATCGCAGTCCTCGCGATGGCAAGTTCATCGAGGAAATCGGGACGTATCAACCGCTGAAGAAGGACGATAACGTCACGCTCAAGCTGGATCGCGCCGATTATTGGCTCAGCAAAGGTGCCCAGCCCAGCGATACCGTGCGCAGCTTTTTGAAGAAGGCCAAGCGGGCCGCGACGCCGAGCGCTTAACGCGCTATGCAAGGGTTTTTGGAATACGTGGTGAAAGAATTGGTCGCCCACCCGGATGAGGTGGCGATTACACCTGTGGAGAGAAACGGGGCGACGATTTACGAACTGCGCGTCAATCCCGAGGACATGGGGCGGATCATTGGCAAGCAGGGTGTGACCATCAACGCCATCCGGTCACTGTTACAGGCGGGTAGCGCGCGCCAGGGAACGCGTTGCATGTTGGAAGTCGTGGAATCGAATCCCGCGGGTTAACTCCTCGCGCGCTGAGCATGAAGATCGACGTGCTCACGTTGTTCCCTGAAATGTTCGCGGGACCGCTTGATGTCAGCATGGTGGCGCGGGCGCGTAAGGCAGGTTTGCTCGATTTGCAGATTCGGAATTTGCGGGACTGGACGCATGACCGGCACAAGACGGTCGATGACCGGCCCTTCGGCGGCGGGCCAGGCATGGTGTTAAAGCCAGAACCGATCTTTGAAGCCGTGGAAGCGTTGGCGAGTGAGAAGACTCGCGTGGTGATGATGGCTCCGACCGGGCGGCCCTTCACTCAAGCGGTGGCGCGCGAGTTGGCGGGGCAGGAACACCTGCTGTTATTGTGTGGTAGCTACGAAGGGTTCGATGAACGCATCCGCACGCTGATTCAGGATGAACTTTCGATTGGCGATTATGTGCTGACGAATGGCGGATTGCCCGCGATGGTCGTGATCGATGCCGTGACGCGGCTGATTCCCGGCGTGCTGGGCGATGACGAAAGTTCGCACGACGAATCGTTCAGCCACGGCTTGCTGGAATATCCGCACTACACGCGGCCGGCGGAGTTTCGCGGAATGAAAGTGCCCGAGGTGCTGCTGTCGGGAAATCACGCGGAGATTGAGAAGTGGCGGCGAGAGCAGGCGAAGCTGCGAACAAAGGAACGAAGACCGGATTTGTTGGATTGAATTTATCGTGGCGAAAATCGCTACGGGAGAAAGATGTATGAACCAGGCATTGTTGGACAAAATTGAAAAGGACCAGTTCCGCAAGGAACCGTTGAACTTCAAAGTGGGCGACTCCGTGCGCGTACACACCAAGGTCGTGGAAGGCGACAAGGAGCGTATCCAGATTTTCGCGGGCGTCGTCATTGGCCGCCGCGGACACGGGCTGAACGAAATGTTCACCGTGCGCCGCATCAGCTACGGCGAAGGCGTCGAGCGCATTTTCCCGATCAACTCGCCGCGCGTGGACAAGGTTGAAGTTGAACGTCACGGCGACGTGCGCCGCGCGAAGCTCACGTATCTGCGCAAGCGCATCGGCAAGGGCGCGACGCTGGTAAAGGAACGCGTGAAGGTAACCGCGGCTCCGGCTGCCGCCGCTAAGTAATTCACCACTCACTTTTGTGAAGCCCCGCATCCCGCGGGGCTTTTTCTTTTGTGCAACGCCACGGAAGCTGGCTAGGTTCCTCGCGTGAACCCGGCAAAGGAATTCTCGATCGTGCTCGTCACTGCGCCCAATTTGAAAGCGGCGCGGGCGCTGGCTACGGGGGCGTTGACCGCAAAACTTGTGGCGTGCGCGAACCTCGTACCGAAGATCGAATCGCACTACTGGTGGCAGGGCAAGATCACGTCCGACGCCGAGGTGTTGGTCATTTTCAAGACAACCGCGACGAAAGTCGCCGCCTTCGAGAAATTTATCCTCGCCAGTCATCCTTACGACACACCCGAGTTTGTTGCGTTGCCTTTGGCCGGCGGGAATTCGCATTACTTGGATTGGCTCGCCGCCAGCGTGAAGTAGTCGGCGAAGCGCGTGTGTTTTTGCTGCGCGCTCCAAAACCTGCGTCTATCCTTCGCGCACTCATGTGCGCACTCTGGCGGCCAATCCTGTTCGTCGTTCTCGGTTGCACCGAGGCCATCGCGGCAGAATGGAGGCAAGGGCATGGTTATCGCATCGCGCCGCTCACATTCCCGCGTGAAGGCAAAGCGGGGTTCACCCTGCTGTTGGAAAATGAAACCGGCATTCGCTTCACCAATCATCTCGCCGATCGCAGTGTCGCGGAGAATCAGATTCGTCTCATCGGTTCTGGCGTCGCGCTCGGTGATGTCGATGGCGACGGTCTCTGCGACATTTACCTTTGCCGGCTGGAAGGGCCCAACGCGCTTTATCGCAATCTCGGCCACTGGAAGTTTGAAGACATCACGGACAAAGCCAGCGTAGCTTGCGCAGATCAATACTCCACCGGCAGCGCGCTCGCCGACCTCGACGGCGACGGCGATCTTGATCTGCTCGTGAATTCACTCGGCAAGGGAACGCGCTGCTTTTTCAACGATGGCCTTGGACGCTTCACAGAAAGCAATTCGGGACTCTTGCGGAAATTCTGCGCTACTTCGCTGGCGCTGGCCGACGTGGATGGCAACGGCACGCTGGATCTTTACGTCGCGAACTATCGCACGACGACCATTCGCAGCACCGGCCTGCAACTGCTCAGCGTCAACGGCAAGCGCATGTTCAGGCCGGAAGATCGAGACAGCTACGAGCTGACGCCGGAAGGCCTCGTGCTCGAACACGCCGAGCCGGATGTGCTTTATCTCAACGACGGCAAAGGGAACTTCACGCCCATGCCGTGGACCGGCGGCAATTTTTTGGATGCCAATGGCAAGCCGCTCATGGCCGGCGATAACGAGTGGGGACTCTCGGTAATGATGCGCGACATGAATGGCGACGGTGCGCCGGACATTTACGTGTGCAACGATTTTTGGAGCGCCGACGCGATTTGGTTGAACGACGGAAAAGGAAAATTCCGTGCTCTACCGAAGCTCGCGATGCGCAATTCCAGCACGTTTTCCATGGGCGTGGATTTCGCGGACATCAATCGCGATGGCTTCGACGACTTCATCGTGCTCGATATGCGCAGTCGTGAACACACGCGTCGCATGATGCAGCGAGCCATGCTGGGCGGAACTCCGGCGCTCACCCGAATCGACGAGCGGCCGCAGACCGAGCGCAACACCTTGTTCCTGAATCGCGGCGATGGGACCTACGCCGAGATCGCGCAGCTAGCCGGGCTTCAAGCCAGCGAATGGTCCTGGTGCCCCGCGTTTCTCGACGTGGATCTGGACGGCTACGAGGATTTGCTCGTCACGACGGGCCACGGATTCGACACGCAGGAAGTGGACACGGAGGAACAGATGGATCGGGGTCCGCGAATCCCGAGCGCGAAAGTGGGCGATCGCGTTTTGCGATTCCCTCGACTGAATGTTCCCAAACAGGCTTTTCGAAATCGCGGAGATTTAACGTTTGAACCCATGGGCGGCGCTTGGGGCTTCGACGCTGCTGGCGTGTCGCACGGAATGGCGCTCGCGGATCTGGACGGCGAGGGCGACCTCGATGTCGTCGTCAACAACCTGAACGGCGCCATGGGAATTTATCGCACTGACACAACCGCGCCGCGCCTGGCAGTGCGCTTGAAAGGCAAATCACCCAACACGAAGGGCATTGGCGCGAGGATCAAAATCACCGGCGGTGTTGTTACTCAGTCCCAGGAAATGATGAGTGGTGGCCGCTATCTTTCCAGCGACGAGGCTGTTCGAACGTTCGCGGCCTGGAACACCACCAATCGTTTCACCGTCGAAGTCGTTTGGCGCAGCGGCACCGTAAGCGTCGTCTCGAACGTAGAGGCCAACACGATTTGCGAAGTTCATGAAGAGGCGAGCACGCGAAAGCCAAAACCCGGAGTCGAAAGCCCCACGCCGTCTCCTCTCTTTGCCGACGTGGGCGCTTCGTTATCGCACACGCATCACGATGAACCGTTCGATGATTTTGCGCGACAACCGTTGCTGCCGAAGCGATTGAGCCACGGTGGACCCGGGGTTTCGTGGGCCGATGTCGATGGGGATGGGCGCGATGATTTGTTCGTTGGTGCCGGTCGAGGTGGAGAGTTGGCTTTCTTCCATAACATCGGCGGCGGAAAATTTCAGCGCGAGAAAAGTCCTAGCCAAATCAAGGCGCCAGAAGATCAGACCACAATCCTCGGCGGACCGGGCGCGCTCCTGATTGGTCAATCCAGTTACGAAAGCTCTGAAACGAATGTGCCGGCCGCGAGGAGCTTTGAGTTTCGCGATAATCAATTCCGCTTGAAACAAACACTGCCGCTGCACCTTTCCAGCGCTGGTCCGCTGGCGCTCGCAGACATTGACGGCGACGGTGATCTCGATCTCTTCGCCGGCGGCCATGTCAACGCGGGCCGTTATCCCGAACCGGCCACGTCGCGCCTATTTCGGAACGACAACAACAGCTTCGTGCTCGCGCGAGAGTTCCCCAATGTCGGCCTCGTGAATGGAGCGGTGTTCACCGACCTCGACGGTGATGGCTTTCCCGAACTGGTGCTCGCGTGTGAATGGCAACCGTTGAGAATCTTTCGGAACAGCAAAGGCGTTTTTGCCGAAGGCGATCTGGGCTTGGGAAAGTATCGTGGCTGGTGGCAAGGCGTGACCGCCGCCGACTTCGATGGCGATGGGCGCATGGATATTGTCGCATCCAATTGGGGGCGCAACAGTCCTTATGAACCATTCGTGCGCGACGGGATTCGGATTTACTACGGCGATTTCACAGGCTCGGGGCGTGTGGACGGAATTGAGGCTTACGTGAGCGATGGCCGCGTAGTGCCCTGGCGTGATTTGGAAACGCTGTCGCGCTCCTTGCCTTGGTTGCGACAAAAACTTCCAACCCATCATGCGTTCGCAAAAGCCTCAATAGCTGATGTGCTCGACGAGCGAACCGTACGCGCCACAGAACTTCAAGTGAACTGGCTCGCCTCGACGGCTTTTCTGAATCGCGGCAATCATTTCGAGGCGCGTCCGCTGCCGATCGAGACGCAGTTTGCTCCGGCCTTTGGAATTGTCGCCGCTGATTTCGATGGCGATGGCGACGAAGACATTTTTCTGGCGCAGAACTTTTTTGAAACGGACGGTGAGACTTCGCGCTACGATGCCGGACGGGGGTTGTTGCTTTATGGCAATGGTCGCGGGGAATTCACTTCGGTTTCGGGACAGGAAAACGGGTTGATGCTTTACGGCGAGCAGCGTGGCGCAGCCGTTTGTGATTACGATGGAGATGGGCGACTGGACCTTGCCGTTGGTCAGAACGGCGCGGAGACAAAGTTGTTTCACAACCAGAAGGCGAAGCCGGGATTGCGCGTCCGCTTGCAAAGTGCTGAGGGCAACGCCATCGGAGTTGGCGCCGTGATTCGTCGCGTGCATGGCGCGACGCGCGGGCCAGCGCACGAGATTCACGCCGGCTCGGG
>DATHKK010000616.1:0-4632 GCA_035489355.1 Candidatus Limnocylindria bacterium | reverse complement strand
ACCCCGACGAGATCGTCGAAGGCAAAACCATGCGCGATCATCTGCG
Source organism: Candidatus Limnocylindria bacterium (assembly GCA_035489355.1). Classification (GTDB taxonomy): domain Bacteria; phylum Verrucomicrobiota; class Verrucomicrobiia; order Limisphaerales; family SIBH01; genus JANNGC01. The sequence continues at coordinate 4,586 of DATHKK010000616.1, read as the reverse complement.
CTTCTCCGTCGTGTACTGGCACACGATGCGCGGCATGGGCGCGGACATGTTCGGCGTGGGCACGGCCCGGCGTCCGTGGGAAGACGGCACGAACTCGTTGAAGATGGCGCTCAAGCGCGTGCCCGTGATGTTCGAGTTCTGTCAGAAGATCGGCGCGCCCTTTTACGCGTTTCACGATCGCGACGTCGCGCCGGAAGGAAAAGATTTGCGCGAGTCGAACAAGAACCTCGACGTCGTCGCCAAAGAGTTGAAAAAGCTCCAGCGCGACACGGGCGTGAAACTCTTATGGGGCACGGCGCAGTTGTTCGTTCAGCCTCGCTACATGCAAGGCGCAGCTACCAGCCCGTTCGCCGACGTGTTCGCTTACGCCGCGGCCCAAGTAAAAAAAGCGATCGAAGTGACGCACGATCTCGGTGGCGCAGGTTACGTATTCTGGGGCGGGCGCGAAGGCTACTCGACCTTGCTGAACACCGACCTCAAGCGCGAGATGGATCATCTCGGCCGCTTCATGCACCTGGCGGTGGATTACAAAAAGAAGATTGGCTTCAAAGGTCCGTTCTACATCGAGCCGAAACCGAAGGAGCCGACCAAGCATCAGTACGATTCTGATTCCGCGGCGTGCCTGAATTTTTTGCGCGAATACGATCTGCTCGAGCACTTCAAGCTGAACCTGGAGACGAACCACGCCACGCTCGCGGGCCATTCCATGCAGCACGAAGTCGAAGTTGCGTCCGCCGCGAACGCGCTCGGCTCGCTGGACGCGAACATGGGCGACGAATTGCTCGGCTGGGACACGGATCAGTTTCCGACGAACGTCTATATGACCGCGCAGGTGATGCTCGCGGTGCTGAACATGGGTGGCTTCACGACCGGCGGCACGAACTTCGACGCGAAGGTGCGTCGAGAAAGTTTTGAGCCGGAAGATTTATTTCATGCGCACATTGCGGGCATGGACACGTTCGCGCGCGGACTGAAGATCGCCGCGGCCATTCGCAAGGATGGACGCCTCGCGGAGTTCGTGAAGCAGCGCTATCGCTCGTGGGACTCCGGTATCGGTCGCGAGATCGAGTCGGGCAAAGCGGACTTCAAGAAGCTCGAAGCTTACACGTTGAAAAATGGCGAGCCGAAAGTGGAAAGCGGACGCCAGGAGCTGCTGGAGAATTTGATCAACGAGTTCGTATAGGCCGCGTCACTCGGCTTTCGCTTGCGCGGGCTGCAACGCAACATCATCCAGGTCCAGGCGATAGAGGATTTGATTGTAGTCATAGCGCGGCGTGGGCGCGGGTTTGTCCGCGAACTGCATCGTGTAAGTGCCTTCGAATAAAAGGACAGGCGAGTTCGTGGGCGTGAACTCGGGGTGCAGGCGCGGATTGTAGAACGTGTAGTTTTCATGCGTCAGGATTTTCACCGCCTTGCCCCACGGGCCGGTCGGCGTGTCCGCTTCCGCATACCAGAGTTCGCCGAACACCGAAGGTTTGCCAAATGACTCCATGAACACCGTCACCCAACGCTTGCGAAAGCTGTTCCACGCGATCGATCCGCTGTGTGGCTTGACCGGTTTTCCGTCCTTCGCCGAGGCAAGGCTCTCCTGTGGCTTGAGCACTTCCCACGTGGAAGAATCCTGCCAGGCTTCGAACGTCGCGGGACAACGCAGGTTCGGCAGTGGATTGCCGAACAGCACCCACTCCTTACCCTTTTCATCTTTCCAGAATGCCGGATGACTATCGGGAGCGGCGGGTTGTTTGGGTTGAGCATCAGACTTGGTCCACAACACGCGCAGCCGTTCGAACTCTTCTTTCTCATCGTTCCACACGCATAGTCCGGATTCATACGCCTCCATCGGCGGTTTAATTTTGATGTAAGTGCCGACGAGTCGCGCGCGGCCTTGCTTGTCGGGCAAACTCACGTAAGCGCTCACCCAAGTCGGGCCGCTGCCGGGCATTTTCGCGACGCCGCGCGGTTTGCCTTTTGCGTCGGTGAAGTAATTGAATCGCAATTTCACGGGCGGTTCGAACGACGTGAGCGGCTGAATCGCCGTCGTCGCGCTCGACATGTCGAAGAGACCCAGCGGGTAATTCGGAATCGTCGTGTCGCCCCACGCCCAAAACATCTTGTCGCCATGAACGGCGTTCTGAACGCTGTCGCAGCCAAACACATCGGAGTCGCGCCAGTCCAGTTCGCTCCCGAGCTTTTGGCTCTCCGCGAACAAGCCACTGCCGGTCAATCGCCCCAGCCGTTTCGCGATGATGGTTCTATTCACCTCAACCTTCAACGTCTTGCCCGGCTCCGGCTTCAGCCGGACGCCGCGCGAACCAAAGCCATCCTTCGGCACCTCGTAGCCGTGTCCGATGACGTCGAACCACAATTCGCGACCCATGCCTTCCGGCAAATCGAAGGCGATAACGCCCGCATTATCGGTGATGAACCGGGCGTGATGGGTGGTGCGTAACTCGACGAGTGGCACAGGCCAGCCGCTGCCTTTTTCGACGACCTCGATGCGGCAAGGCTGCGCAGCGTGCGTTGCCACCGAGGCCGCAAGGACCCAGATGGTTCCAAAACAAAGATGAACGAAGTGCCTGTTGATTCTCATGCTCGTTCAATGCGCAAAGCTGCCGCCAAAAGGATCATCTTTTTTGGAAATCTTCACGTGTAGAGCAGGAACTGTTTGCGACGTTGTTTGAACACAGCGAGTTCCGCGGCCCACGCCTTCTTGATTTCAGCGAGCGACTGGTTGGCTTTGATCGCCTCGATCGTCGTGGGGTGCTGGAGCAACGTGTTCACTTTTGCCAGGGCGAAGTCATTCGGGTAAAGCCATTGCAGCGTCAGCGCCATTTGGATTCCGACATCCACGGCATTCATCCTCTCTCGATCCGTGATGACGAACGCCACTCCGCCGCAAGGCTTGTCCTTGAACGTGCTGTAAGTGGGCGTGAAGCGCACCGGGACGAAGCGCACGCCCGGCAATCCTGCGCTGCTTAGTTCAGCGGCGAACTTCACGTCATCGATGTAAGGCGCGCCGGCCATCTCGAATGGCTTGTCAGTGCCGCGCCCGACACTGAGCGCAGTTTCGTGAAGGCCCAGCCCAGGATAGAGCGTCGCGGCGGGGAGGCTGCGCATGTTTGGCGATTGGTTGGTCCACGGTAGCTCGGTTTCATCAAACCACTCACTGCGTCGCCAACCTTCCACGCGAATCACCGTGAGGTCCGCGCCAAATTTCTGTTCTGCGTTGTACATCTGCGCGAGTTCGCCGACGGTCATTCCGTGCCGCAACGGCACCGCATGGAAGGCCGTGAAGCTGCGTTGGCCGTGGTGCAACGGTCCTTCCATCGCTACGCCGTTGATGGGATTCACCCGATCGAGCACGAACATTTTCAGTCCTGCCTTGCCAGCGGCTTCCAGCGCGAGACCCATCGTCGATGGGTAAGTGTAGAAGCGGCAGCCGATGTCCTGAATGTCGAACACAAGCGCGTCCATCCCTCGCAGATTCTCGGCTTTCGGAGAACGGTCCTCTCCGTAAAGGCTGTAGATGGGCAATCCAGTTTTGCGATCCACGCTATCGCCGAACTTTTCATCGACCTCCCCGCGAATGCCGTGCTCGGGTCCGAACAGCGCTTTGAGTTGAACGCCGGTTGCGTTCATCAGCAGATCGATCGTAGGCCGGCGCTGCCGATCGTGTCCGGTGTGATTCGTAATCAAACCGAGCCGCAGGTTCTTCAGCGGAGCGAACCCTTGTTCCACGAGAACGTCGATGCCGTTCAGCGTGACGGCCTTCTTTGAACGCGATCGGCCTGCAAATCGAGAACCGTGGCAGCCGGCCGCGGCGCCCAATGCGAGAACTCCCGCACACTTCACTCCAAGTCGTCCCAGAAATTCACGTCGCTGCATGCCGGGAAAATGAGGCAAGGGTGCATCCGGACGCAGCTTCAAAGTGGGGGTCGCTCTGAGTGTTTCATCCCTCAGGGACCTGGGCTGGAGGCCGCGTTTTGTGCCTCTCGGTCACTTAGCGTCGCGGTTTTGTCGCGAACTCGCAAAGAGAGCCATACCCATAGCTGCGAAAGCTGCCATCCGAGTCCACAGTCGCCAATGCGGAGGAATCAAACATCCTACTATGAACAGTGCTATACCACATGCTCCATGCAACGACGACAAGCGTTGGCGTTCTCATAAGAGAGAAGCCGCATAGACCTTTTGGTTCAGCGAACCGGCCCACACGGGCGTCCGACTGCAACCGCGATGCGATGGCCGGGTTCGCTGCAGCACGAGGTTGTGTGAAAACTTTTCCATGTCTCTTTTGAACTTTTTAGCTCGCGCGGGGATCGGACTCAATCACGAATCATATTCGCGGTGCCCATCGCTCACAGCGGCTGCTCGTGCCTGAGTGCATCGACGACGTCGCCCTCCGGTGATCCGGTGCGCCTCCTCGATACCTTTGTCGCTACGCTCGATCTGCACGCGTTGGCCACGCGGTTTCAATTCACATCGGTCCGAATCGCTCGTTGCGCCTCGCCGGCAGGGGAAAGTCGGCGGACCTGCACTTGGTGATAGCGAAGGACCGTCTCATTCATGTCATTGAAAGCCCCGAGGCC
>DATHKK010000615.1:0-4853 GCA_035489355.1 Candidatus Limnocylindria bacterium | reverse complement strand
GATCGTTTTCTCGGGGGGAGGCGTCCCTTGCAATACGGCGCGGCCTTTAAGCGAAACACCCTTTGACGTGACGGCGTCCGCACCGGCGAGAGCGCCAAAGTCCGGACGCGCCGGGTCGGCCACAGGATCTTTGACCACGAGGCCATTCGCTTCCATATCGAGAAGTGGATTGGAAGATCCGTTCGCGACGCCGGTCGCAGGTAGCCGATTGGCGACACTGCGCGAAACATTGGTTGCCGCTCGCGGTCGCAGAGGCGCATAAGTGGGCTTCGTGACCACATCCTGCGAGGCGGGAATCGGTTGAGCTTCCGCAGGCGCGGGCGCGGCCGCGACGAGAGGTTCGGTAGCCGTAAGCTGATCCTGATAATCGCGATTTCGTACCACGAGATAAACGACGCCCCCGGCGATAAACAGAAGGAGAACAAAACTCAGTCTGGCCAGAGCGGAACCGGATGTGTTGTTCATAGGCTTTTGGTGTGAACTGTTTTTCGACTGCGCGGCTGCGTGCCGAATTCGATCCAAAGCGGAAGCAGTCTTTCTCGTCAGTCTCCAAATTGCGCAGCCGGTTCCGGCAATTCTCGTTGCATCTCGTCGAGCCGATAACCGAACCCGGCGCCGCAAAGCGAAGACAAATCCACTTTGCCTTCACGTCGCCGATACAAGCCCGGATGCACTGCTTCCTCCGCGCGCGAGGCGTCAGGATAGAACTGCATCGCGTTCGTCTCCACTCCGGCGATGGTGCCGACGTGGGCCGCGAGCAGCACGTGCGGAATCTGCGCGAGCATCGGGTTCGTGAGATCCTGCACCATCAATTGCATGCCTTGCGCCTTCGCCCAACACGCGCTGAGCAGCGCTCCCGTCTGCGTCTTGCAGGTCTTGAGCGCCACGCCCGTCCAGCCGAGTTCGCGCCCGCGCCGCACCAGCCGCCAGTTGTGCGCGCTCTCGTCGAGGAACAACGGCTTGCGGCCCGACACGCTGTGTACGTCGATAGGAAATTCCTCCAGTTCATACGGAAAGGGTTGCTCGACGTAGAGTAACTTGTCGAACGTGTCGCGCGCGTCCCGCCGGAGGTGGTCGAGAATATCGTTCACGTACTCCGGCTCCGTCACCGTGCAATTGAAATCCGCGGTGAGCCATTGCACCTGCTCGTCGCGCGCGATGTCGCCGACGCGGACGAGGCGCTGGTAATCCCACGTGCTGTCATTGCCCCGCAGCTTGATCTTCAAGCACTTCAAGCCATCGCGCTGAATCCAATCGCGCAGCAACACCGGATACCCGTCGTTTGGCTCGTGGCCCGTGAGTTCGGTTTCATCGAGTGGATCGAGTCCGCCCATGAGATGCCAGGCGAGTAGTTGTCGCGGCGGATTCGCGACGAAGAAGTCAGTGGGGAATTTTTTCACAAAATCGAATGAGGCTGAGGAATTCGCAGCCTGAATAAGAAACGAATCCAGGTCACGCGAAAGAAACTCCGGCGTGTAGGTGTCGTAGATCGGACGCTGATGGAGTTGGCCAAAGGCATCATGCAGCGCCAGATCGAAAACCGACAAACAGACAAGCCCCGCAAGCAGCGGCATTGGTTCTTGCGCGCCGTCATTCCAAGCTGCGAGCGACACGTCCAAGAGCAATTCCTGCCAATCAGCGCCGACTTCGAACGCGTGTCCGTAGAGATCCGCTCGAACCACTTGCTTGGCGAGCCGCACGCAATAATTTTTTAACCGCTCGTGCCGCTCCGCATACGGCAGCTTGCTCGGCCAGACCCATTGCACGCTCAGTGGCGTTTCACCCCAGCCTTCCGCGCGCTTGCCATTTCGATCTTCAACGGTGACACACGCGCGCGCGCATGTAACCGAAGTAAGCGTCTCGGTGCCGAACTTCAGCGGCACACGCGTCTCCACGGGCAGGAAAAACAATCGCGTAGCAACGACACGGACGTCGGTGGGCTTGCTCATTTCCTGGGCAGCGCGCGAAACGAGAAAGTGTTTTTCAGCTCGCCGAATTCCGTTCGCACGAGTGTGCCGGGAGAAATGTTGCGGCGCTTGAACCATCCTTGCGGCACTTCGAGCACGAATTGGATGTTGTCCGCCTTCGAAGGCACCGGTGTTTCATTGCGCGGATGCAAGTCGTGGATCTCCTGGATGATTCCCTCCGGATCGATGTAAGCGAGCGAGAGCGGCACCAAAGTATTACGCATGTAGAAGGAACGCGGCGACGCGTCCGCAAAGACGAACAACATGCCTTCGTTCTCCGCCATGTTCGTGCGCCACATCATGCCCGTGTAAATCTCGACCGGCTTGAGCGCGAGTTCGGTCCGGAGTTCCTGCGAGCCGACGAAAAGCCTCATCGTCTGCAAACGCGGCTGGGCGTTGGTGAGAAATGGCGGCAACGGCTCGGCCGCCTTGACGCCAGTGCCGGCGGGAGATTGCAGAGCCGTGGTCGCTGGCTGCTCCTCCTTGCAACCGCCGGTCGCGGCCAGGACAACGGCGAACGCGAGCAAAAGAATTTTCACACGGGCAGCGTGAAGGAAACGTCCACGCATTTCAACGATGCTGGCGCGACAACGTTTTGTTTGGTTCGCCACGACGCGACCCACATGCTGTCACGCGCTCGCCACCTCGTGAACGGCGCGAAGCGTCAGCGCGGGTAGGGCGTCGCTGTCCCAGCGCGCCAGGCCACGCGAACACAGAACGTGCATGAACTCGCGGACGCCTCACCCCGGCGCGCTGAGGACAGCGACGCCCTACCGTCCTGCCAGTTCGGTGTGCTCTCACGATGCGCCCTGGTGAGCGAGATGATTCGCTCCGCGCTTGCCGCCGCGTGATTTTGATTCATATTCCCCGCCCCATGAACAATTGGATTGCCGATTACATTCGCGCCCAGAAGACGGCGCTCGATTCCATTCCCGTGGATCAAGTGGCGCGACTCGTTGAACGATTGAACAAAGCCGTGGCGGACGATCGGCAAATCTTTTGTTTCGGCAATGGCGGCAGCGCGGCCAACGCCTCCCATTTCGCGACGGATCTTGGCAAAGGTTCCTCAGACAAAATCGGCAAACGCTTTCGCGTGCTCTCGCTCAACGACAACGTGAGTTGGATGACCGCGCTGGGAAATGATTACGCCTACGAAGACGTTTTCGTCCGACAGTTGGAGAATTACGGGCGCGCCGGCGACGTGGTGCTGGCGATGAGCGTCAGTGGCAATTCACCGAACGTCGTCAAGGCGCTCGAATGGGCCAAGGTCAACAGCTTGCACACGATTGCGCTGGTCGGTGCCAAACGCGGGCGCATGGCGGAAGTGGCGCACGACGTCCTCGTCATCAACGACACGCACTACGGCCGCGTCGAGGACGCGCAGATGGGCATCTGCCACATGCTCTGCTACGCGTTCATGGAGAAGCCGGAGATTGCGGCGAAGTGAGATATTAGCCTGCATCGCGCGCACCTATGAAAAGGCTCGCACTCATACTGATTAGCATCGTAGCCGCTGCCGTTTTGGTCGCGGTCGGCTGGTGGTTCGGTTTTCAGCAGCGATTGCTCACCGAGGCTTACGCCGTTCCGATGGTTGACAAGCAGTTGACGGAGGCGGCGATGCTCACACGGCTCATTGACAATCTCGATTCAGGCAAGTTGGAGGACACCAAGCATTTGCTGACGCTTCAGCTAGACGGGCACATTCTCACCATTGATTCGCTGCTTGATTACACCGACGCTCGCACGCGCGAGTCCGCACTCAAGATTTTTACCGGCGTCGCTGAGTATCGCGCCAAGAAACCGGTGAGTTACACCGGTCATCTGGCTCAGGCGGGCGGGGAAGTTGATGCGAAGATTTCATCCATTTTGCGGAGAGCGAAGGAGCAGACGAAATAACGCAGGCTAACCATGCGCTGCAGCGAAGCCGGCCGGCGCGTCCAGGTTGCAATCGAACGTCCTCGTGGGCCGGGGCGCTGAGATTGGGTCGTTAAACGGCATCACGCGTCATGCAAATCCGCACACAAATCATTCTAATCATCAGCGCGGCCGTTTTTATCGTCTTGGGCATGTTGTTCGTGCGGCACATCGGTGGACCGCGAGTTGTCGCGCGCGCGGTCGCGCCCGACGGGACCGAGATGTGCATCGTCCAGCGGTGTAATTGGAACGCGGAACCATTCACTACGAGTTTCGTTTATCGCAAACCGGGTAGCACGTGGGGTTGGTTTTACTTCGTCCACCAGGAGGGTTATTGGGGCACCAGTCGAGCCACGCTCGATACCAACGCAGGTGTTGCGGTGTTTTACCGTGGCACTGCGCCGGCGGTCACGTTTGCCTGGGCGACGGAGATCTACACGATGCATCGTTGGAACCGCACCATGACGGGCGCGCAGTCGCGGTTGCCAGCCGGTTGGAGTTTGCACTTATCCGTCCATTAACCATGACAACGCCGCCTAACCACGTCCGCCGGTAGCGCGGCTTCGGATGTCGTCCAGCGCCGGAAATGATTTGCGGTATTCCGCCAACCACACGGGATCAATCTTCGCCTGAATCACCGTTTCCGTGCTGCCCGCGTCCGCGAGAATTTCCCCGTGCGGATCGATGATCATTGTCCGCCCGGAATGTTTGAACCGCGGATCGTCGCCGATGCGATTCACGCCCGCCACGTAGCACTGGTTTTCAATCGCCCGCGCCTGGAGCAAACGCGGCCAGTGATGCAGCCGCGTGTTCGGCCAGTTGGCGATGAAGGTCATCAAGTGCGGACCCTGTGAAGCCACGGCCCGCGCCACTTCGGGAAAACGCAGATCGTAACAGATGAACGGCGCGACGGAGATTTCGTCACACGCAAAGACCTGCGCCGCTTCGCCCGCTTCGTAGCACGCCGTCTCG
>DATHKK010000614.1:0-4842 GCA_035489355.1 Candidatus Limnocylindria bacterium | reverse complement strand
CCGTTGGTCGGCCAATCGACGATGGGTTTCTTCACGATACCGTCTTCCGGGACCATCTCCATTTTCGGCACTGGCCCCGGACAGGTGGGCGGGTTTTATTTGACCTCGGTGATTCCCGAGCCTTCGACCTTCGCGCTGGCGCTGTTGGGCTTGGCGCTCTGGAGTGCCCGGCGCGCGTGTAAGAAATGACGGTGCTTCAGGGCCGGATTCCGTGTTTTCCATCATGGCCGTGAACTGCCAGAAATTCGGGCGCAAAAGTGTCACAAGCGAGGATTGCGGGGACGGAAGGGGCTGTTAGAACGGCCCGTGCTGGCGCGCCCAACGTGCTGGTTTTGTCCACCCAATAAAGGAACACATGAATGCCAACAATGAAGCGGCGGCCAAGGCTCGCCTCGCAGTCGCCGGCGCCAAAGAGAAGCTGACGGATTCGGAGCGCAAAGGCCTCGAGGCCAAGACGGCCGTGCGCACGGCCAAGGCGGCATACAAAAAGGCAAAAAAATCTCTGAAGCTCGCGCGCAAGAGATTGAAATCAACGCGCAAGGCAATCGCTCAAGCGCGCGAAGCGGTGGCCGACACGGAGAAGCAGTTGCAAAAGTTGGAAAAGAAATCCCAACCGGCGCGCGCGAAAAGGACGAAGGCCAAAACTGGAATTGCACCGCGCGCGGCTGGCTCCTTGTCCAGGAGTGGAAAAGCTTCTCCGGCAAAAAAGAGAATGACGGTCGTTCCTGCCGCCGCCTCTTCGGATTCCCGTTCGACCTCGGTGATGCCGCGGATATGATTGAGCAGGAGGCCAGTACGAGCGGCCACGCGTGAGCGCGGAGTGCGGGCGCGACCGGGGTCAGTGGAGAGCGGAGGTTTTATCATGGAGTTGTATTTGTTGCGGCACGCCATCGCCTTGGAACGCGAAGAGTTCAAAGGTGACGATAGCGAACGTCCCTTGACGCCGGAGGGAAAGAAAAAGATGCGCCGGATCGCGAAGGGCTTGCAGGCGCTCGAAATCTCCTTCGATGTTCTCCTTTCCAGCCCATATCGCCGCGCGCAAGAAACGGCGGACATGGTGGCCGCGCGATTCAATATCCGCCGACATTTACAACTGACTGACGCGTTGACACCACGGGGGAATCGGCAGGCGTTGATTCAGGAAATTGCCGCGTTCAAAGGGCGGGCGGAGAGTATCGGACTCGTGGGTCACGAACCTTATCTGAGTACGCTGGCAGCGACGCTGATCTTTGGCCGGCCCGTGGCGGGATTGAATTTGAAAAAGGGCGGGGTGTTGAAACTCACTCTCGACGGCATTCGTTTCGGGCGCTGCGCGGAATTGGATTGGCTGCTCACGCCGCGGCAGCTCATGGCGATGGCGGACTAGATGGCGACGGATCGTCCAAATCCGAATCACGTTGGCTTTGGCGCGGCGCGGACTCCAGGAGACGGCCCACCTTGCGGACCAAATCCTGCGGACTGAATGGCTTGGTCATGAAATCGGTGGCGCCGGCGGAAAAGCTGTTCAGCTTCGCCATTTCGCCCGCCGCCGCCGTGACGATGATCACCGGCATCGACCTGGTTGCGGGTTGCGTCCGCAGAATTTCACACACGGACAATCCATCCATGCCGTCCATCATCACATCGAGCACCACGAGATCGGGATGGAACCGCCGCGTCTTCAGAAGCGCTTCGAGCCCATTGCTCGCGGAGATCACTTCGTAGCCGCGCGACCGCAGATTGAAGCCGATCAGTTCGACCACGTCCGGCTCATCGTCCACCACCAGAATCCTTTCGTGCATGGTGGGAATTCTTCCTGAGGTGCGCTCTGGCAGCAACGACGGGCCGGTGAATGCCGCGTGACAATTTGGAAGCAAAGACTGCAACGCGTTGTTCCCTGCGCTCATCGTTGCCAAATGCAGCCTTCACGTTGGGTTTTTTCTCGCTTGCGCCGGTGGGTTCAGGAAAGACTCAGCGAATTCCTGAACAGCCATGCAAGCACGGCAAATCAAAATTGTGTTTTCGCTTTTGGCGATTGTGGCGGCGGTTGCGGTCCTCGCGATCCGCTACTTCGGGCCGATGCCAAAGGTGGAGCGGCGTCCTCACGCTGCTCTGGGCGAAGCCCTCGCCGCGCAGACTACAAAATTGCTGGGCAGCGGCGGACGCGTGACGCTCATTGCGCCCGACACAAGCGCGTTTCGTTATCCGGGGGCCGAGGTGCAGTTGAAAACTTTTCATCAGGCACTGCGCCGCGCGGGTCACACCGTGGCCGCCACTAATTTGATCAAGCTGGACCCGCTCCGCGTCGTGCGCGTGCCGCCGGGCGATTTCGCGGAAATTCTGCGCAAACAATCTGACGCCGACGTCGTAGTGTCGTTCATGGGACCGCCCGTCTTGAGTCCGGCGCAGAAAGCCCGCGTGGGCGAGAAGCGGCCCAAAGTCATTGCCCTTTGTTCAGGCGACATGCCGCGGCAGATCAATTTGCACGCACTGTTTGCTGACCACCTGCTGCAAGCCGCGGTCATCAGCCGGCCCAGGCCGGGCGTGCCGCCCGCTTCAGACACTCTCTCGGCGTGGTTCGACAATTATTTCCAATGGGTCACGCCGCAGAACCAGACGGAGTTACTCGCGACCGAAACCGCAGGACGATGAAAGCATTGAACGGTTCTCTCCCCATTTCATCTTCGCATAATCTGCATCGAGGATTTGCCTTGCCCGAATTGTTGATGGTGATCGCCGTGCTGATGTTGACTGCGGCCATTGCCTTGCCCATGTGGACCCGCGCGCGCGGACGTTCGCGGCAGGCGCTATGCACCAGCAATCTCCAGCAGATCACCGGCGCCGTGCTCTCTTACGCCGCTCAAAACAACGGCCACTTCCCAGAGGAAGAACCCGGCCTCAAGGGCGCCATCTGGTGGTTTTACAAAGAAGCCGTCAAAGGCGACCTGGGATTGAAAGGACCTTCTTCACCCGCCGACAAAGTGTTCGGCTGTCCCGACGATCGTGGCTACGAAGAGAACAAGCCGTTCCGGTTGAGCGCGAAGTTTGATTACGGCAGTTACGTTTTGAATGCGGTGAGTTTCCCCGGCGTTCCAAATCTCGCAGGGAAGAACGTGGCCTCGATCAAAGAGCCGCCCCTGACGCTGCTGATGATGGAATGGACGGCCCACGCGCCGCTCTCGTGGCATCGCAGCCGCACCGGAAAGAGAAACCAGCCCTTTTACAACAACGCCGAAAGCGTCGTCGGCTTCGTGGATGGCCATGTGGATTTCATCCCCATTTATTACGACGGCATCAATGCGGCCTACACGCGCGATCCGATTCCCGGCTACAAGTATAAATACAGCGGTGACTGAATGATTCCATGAGCCTGTTTTTCAAAGCCCGCGCCGTGAGTCTCATTGTTTTCTTGTGCGTGACGATGGTGAGAGCGGACATGGTGGTCACGCCCTGGATTCCAATCTTCAAAGGCGTGGACCGCGCAGTGGCAACGAATTTCCCTACGACGACGTTCGTGAACAACGGTGTGTTCTACACCGACTCGGCTCTTCAGGTGGCCCACTGCGTGCGTGTCGATTTGACTGATCCCGACGTTCAATTGTTTCCCACTCCACGCGCGGCGAACTACGTCGCCAATTCATCTGAAACCTACTCGATCAGCGTCAGCAATTTCATCAAGAAGTACGGCGTGCAGGTGGCGAGCGCGGCAAACTTCTACAATACCTCGCAGGGCACCGACCCGAACCTTGAAGGATTGCCGGCGCAGGTCTTTGGCCTGTCCATTTCCACCGGGGCTGTTGTTTCCGCGAGCGATTTCGGTCCCGACAGCAATAACCGCTGGGCTTCAATGCTGTTTACTACGAATAAAACAGCTTTCATGGTGTTGAACAATTCTCCGCCCGGCACGAACACCGCCGGCATTTATTCCGCCTTCAGCGGCTACTACGCGGTCTTGACTAATGGCGTGATCATTGGCGGCGCCGCGCTGACACCCACGTATCCCGACCCGACGTTTCATCAGTTGCAGCCGCGCACGTTATTTGGGCTTTCCGCGGATCGGCGCTATTTCTACATGCTGATCATCGATGGCCGGCAACCGGGCTACAGCGACGGCGCCAATGATGACCACATGGGTATATGGCTGCTGCAATTCGGAGCCTCGGACGGCATCGCTATGGACGGCGGCGGATCCACCGCGATGTATATGGCGGACTGTAGCGGAAACCCGCAACCGATGGGCCACTCTAGCTACGTCGGAGGCCCGCAAAGGCGCGAGCGCATCACCGGTTCTCAGTTAGGCATCTACGCGCTGCCTTTGCCCGCCTTCGTCAACGACATTGTTTCTATTCCCGGCAGCGTCACGGCGACGTTGACGTGGACCACGATCTCCAATGCCACGACACAGTTGGAATACGGACTGACGCCCAGCCTCGGCGCCTTCTCGCCGCTCGACTCGACGCTTTCGACCAATCACTCCGTGGCGCTCAGCGGACTGAATTCTGGGACGCGCTACTACTATCGCGTGCTCTCGGTCTATGGCGGCGTCGAATACTCCTCGTCCTGCGCCACATTCTCGTTCACCACCACGAATTATGCCGGCGGAACCTTGCTGCCTCTCTCCGCGAACTGGCGCTACACCACGAACAATCTCGACGGCGCTAACTGGCAGGCCGCGTCGTACGATGACAGTGGTTGGTCCAACGGTCCGGCATGTCTTTGGGCGGACAATCGCAATGGTGCATCGCTCATCAATTACACCAACCTCGTTCCGAATTTTTCCTCTGGCACGCGGATGCCGCTTGAAGGTGCATATCCATTCGCCACTTACTATTTCCGCACGGCTTTTGTTTACTCAAACACCTT
>DATHKK010000613.1:0-5213 GCA_035489355.1 Candidatus Limnocylindria bacterium | reverse complement strand
GACGGCGCGGCGCCGTTTTCCGCCGTGTGGAGCAACGTCATAGGCGGATCGCATCGGCTCACGGCCAGCGGCCTCGATGCAGGAGGAAACAGTTACGTCGCGACGCCCGTGAACATCGGCGTGGCCAGTGCGCTCATCGCTTCGAATTCCGTTTGGAAATATCTCGACGACGGTTCGGATCAAGGCACGAACTGGGTAGCCTTGGATTTCGACGACAGCACCTGGGCCAGCGGCCCCGCCCCATTGGGCTACAGCGATTCCAACGGGCGCGCGCCAGTGACCACGAATTCCTTCGGCCCCGACGCCAACGCCAAATTCACGACGACGTACTATCGCCAGTCGTTCGTGGTCGCCGACACCGACAGCTTTGCGAACGTGACCCTGAACCTTCAGCGCGATGACGGCGCGGTCCTTTACCTGAACGGCGCGGAGATCGGCCGTTTCAACATGCCGGGCGGAACAGTGACTTACGCGACGTTTGCCTCGCAGAACGCGGGGGACGATGGCGGGACGACCTTCACGATGACTGTCAGTCCTTCGTCGCTGCGCGAAGGAGTCAACGTGCTGGCCGCGGAAATCCACCAGGACGCCGGGAGCAGTTCCGACATCTGGTTCGTGATGGATCTGAACGCGGTGCCCTTCGTGATCCATAATTTATTTCCAACGATCGCGATTACGAATCCCACGAACGATCAGTTCTTTGTCGCGCCGGCGTCGATCACGATTGAGGCAACTGCATCCGATGCGGATGGCAGCGTGACAAACGTCGAGTTCTTCTACGGCGGCGTGAAGATCGGCGAATCAGCCAACAGCCCTTACAGCATCGTTTGGAATAATCCGCCGGTCGGCGCACACGTGATAACCGCCGTGGCATCCGACAATGAAAATGGCAAAGGCTCCGCGCAGATCCCCATCGTGGTGTATGACGCCGCGAGCCGGCCCGTCGTGGCCATCGTCAGTCCGGCGAACGGCGCGATCATGGAAGGCCCGACCAATCTCACGCTGACCGCGGCGGCGCAGGCCCTCACCGGCATCACCAACGTGCAGTTCTTTGCCAATGGCGAATTCATCGGCCAGGACGCGACGGAACCCTATACGGTGGTGTGGCCTTCGACGTTCCTCAGCAATGGTTTGTCCGCCGTCGCGTTCGACGCCACCGGCGTAAGCGGCACCTCGCACGTCGTGAGCGTGACCATCACGATTCCGCCGACGAACACCGTGGCGCCGACGCTCGTGACGCAATTCCCGCTGGCCTTCTCCACCGTTACCAACCTGACCAACATCACGGTTAGGTTCAGCGAGTTGGTGTTAAACGTCGATGCGGGCGACCTGCTCATCAACGGCGCGCCCGCGACCGGCGTCACGGGCAGCCGCTCGAACTACACGTTCTCCTTCCCGCATCCGCCTTATGGCAAAGTGGAAGTGACCTTCGCGAACGGCCACGGCATCACGGACTACGGGTATCCCGAAAACCTGCCGTTCGTCGAAACGACGTGGGAATACGATTTGATCGACCGCACGATTCCGACCATCGCGTCGCGTTTCCCGGCGACCAACGCCTTCGTGACGAACCTCACCGAGGTCGCAGTCACGTTCAGCGAAGTGGTGACCAACGTCGATGCCACGGACCTGCTGGTGAATGGAACGCCGGGCTTTGCGCTGAGCGGGAGCGGATCGAGCTACACCTTCAGCGTGATCCAGCCGTCCTCCGGTACCGTGAATTTCACGTGGGCGACGACCCACGGGATTTTGGACACGGCCTCGAACGCGTTTAACCGCACCGGCGCAGGCTCGACGTGGAGCGTCACGCTCGATTCACGGACGACGCTCGCGGCCTCCAACTCCACATGGCGATTCATCAAAGGTCTCGCCGAAGCTTCGGACCCGACCAACGCGTGGCGGCAGATCGGTTTCGATGATTCAAGCTGGAACAACGCCGCCGCGCCGTTCTTCTATGGCGATCCTTATACCAACGCGGCCATCACCGGCACATTGCTCAGCGACATGCGCTCGAACTACTCGAGCATTTATCTGCGCAAGGAATTCACCATCGTGAACCGCAGTTCGGTCACGAACCTGATCCTGCGCGCGCAAAGCGACGATGGGTTCATCGCCTGGATCAACGGCGTGCAAGTCCAGCGCTACAACGCGCCCAATGCCGCGCTCGGCGAAGTGCCCTTCAGCGGCGTCGCCAGCGCCTCGGCCGGCGAACCGAACAACGCGGGCGCGGCCTACATTCAATACAACTTGAGCCTCGCGAGTCTTGTGACCGGCACCAACGTGCTGGCCGTTCACGCGCTGAACAACAATCTGAACACCGACACGGACTTCGGTTTCAACGCGAACCTTTACACCTTCCTGTCCGATGCGAGCATCTCGCCGCCGCGCGTCGCGTTTTCCGCGCCCGTGCAGGGTGATGTATTCGCGCTGACCAGCGTCACCATCACGTTCAGCGAAAGCGTGGCCAACGTAGATGCGGAAGACCTGATCGTGAATGGCGTGCCCGCCGCCGGCACCAGCAGTACGACCAACACGATTTACACCTTCAGTTTCCCGCAACCGGCTTACGGCACGGTCAACATCACCTGGGCCGCAGGCCACGGCATCGTGGACTTCGACACGCCGGTCAAGGCATTCGACGGCAACGCGGCAAGCGCCAGACTCACTTACACTCTAGTGAATCCGAGCGCGCCGACGATCATCGTGCGCGCGCCGGTTCCGAGCGCCACCGTCACGGGTCTCACCTCGATTACAATCATGTTCAGCGAACCAGTGACGGGCGTCGATGCGTCGGACTTGCTCGTGAGCGGCGCGGCGGCAAGCGACGTCAGCGCCCTCTCGTCCACGAATTATCTTTTCACTTTCGCGCAGCCGCCGTTCGGCACGGTGACGGTGCGTTGGGCGACAAACCACGGAATTCAAGATCTCGAATTGCCCGCCAATGACTTTGCGCCGGCGCGTCCCGGCCACACGTGGGACTACAATCTGATCGATCCCGTCCCGGCCGTCGCGATTACGGCCCCGGCGAATAACAGCTTCGTGCTGGAGCCGGCGAACATTTTGGTGCGGGCCACGGCCACGGACAGCGATGGGATGATTGCGCTCGTGGAGTTCTACGAAGGCGCGTCGAAGATAGGAGAAGCAACGGGTTCATCGCCCTACTCGATTACCTGGTCGAACATTTCGCTCGGCACGTACACGTTCCGCGCGGTGGCGACCGACAACACGGGGTTGATCGGCACCTCGGCGCCCGTGGTGATCAACGTCGTCACGAGCTTGCCCATCGTGCTGGTGCGTGGGCCGTATTTGCTGAATGGTTCCCCGACCGGCGGCATGGTCCGCTGGCGCACCGATCAGTTCTCGGATGGTGTAGTTCGTTACGGAACGAATTTGGAGAACCTCGCCAACGTCGCGCTGGAAACGACGCTCACGAATAATCACATCGTTTGGATCGGCGGGTTGCAGCCGGACACGAAATACTATTACTCGATCGGCAGCGGGAGCCACACCATCGCGGGCGGCACGAACGCCGGTGGCTCCAATTTCTGGTTCACGACTTCGCCGCTCGCCGGC
The DNA here is from genome assembly GCA_035489355.1 of Candidatus Limnocylindria bacterium. GTDB lineage: Bacteria > Verrucomicrobiota > Verrucomicrobiia > Limisphaerales > SIBH01 > JANNGC01. The sequence goes on along the minus strand of DATHKK010000613.1, from coordinate 1,640 downwards.
ACGCCCAAGCCCACGCGCTTCTGGGTCCTGGGGGATGCGGGCACGGCCAACGCTAACCAGCGAGCCGTGCGTGACTCTTTCTATAACTACGCCGCCACGAACAATCGACCGGCCGATCTGTGGCTCATGTTGGGTGACAACGCTTACAACGTCGGTTCGGACACGGAGCACCAGGCCGCGGTGTTCGACATGTATCCGAGCACGCTGCGCAACCTGTTCCTGTGGCCGGTGCTGGGCAACCACGAGTCGTCGCAATCCTACACGGCGGCGCAGTTCCCCTACCTGGACATCTTCACGACGTCGAAAAACGGCGAGGCCGGCGGCATTCCTTCGGGCAACGGAAAATACTACTCCTTCGATTACGGCAACATTCACTTCGTGGGGCTGGACTCGATGACCAGCACGCGCAGCGCGACCAGTCCGATGGCGGAATGGTTGAAGGACGATCTGGCCGCCAACACGCAGACGTGGACGGTAGTTTACTTCCATCATCCGCCTTACACGAAAGGCAGCCATAACTCCGACGCCGAAACCGACCTCATCGAAGTGCGGCAGAACATCAATCCGATTCTCGAAACGTACGGCGTCGATCTGGTGCTCAGCGGCCACAGCCATTGCTACGAACGCTCCTACTTACTCAATGGCCACTACGGCCTTTCCACCACGCTGAATACGAACACCATGTTCGTTGATGGCGGTAACGGGCGGGAAGAAGACACGGGAGCCTATCAAAAAAGTATGGGCGCCGAAGGCACAATTTATTCCGTGGCGGGTAGCAGCGGCCAGGCGACGGGCGGCACGTTGAATCATCCGGCCCACTTCATCAGCTTGAACGAACTCGGGTCGGTCATCATTGATGTGGTGAGCAATCGCCTGGACATGAAGTTCCTGAACAGCAGTGGCGTCGAGCGCGATCATCTCACATTGCTGAAACGTGAGCCGGTCTTTGCGCCCATCGGCCTCGTCATCAATGGCGGCGGCGGCGTGTCCGGCGCGACCAATGGCGAGCTGCTCCAAATCGGCCAGACCTACACGCTCGTCGCGACTCCCGAATCGGGATCAGTCTTCACGAGTTGGTCGGGCGACGCGGCGAGCACGGAATCGACGCTCAGTTTCATCATGCAGTCGAACCTCGTCATCGTGGTGAACTTCGCCCCGATCGGAACCGCTCAGTTTGACCGTCTCACGCTCGCAGTCCAAGGCAACGGCTCGGTGGCGGGCGCGGCCAACGGACAGCTTCTCGAAATCGGCCAGAGCTACACGATCACGGCCATTCCAGGAGACGGCTCTGTCTTCGCGAATTGGTCGGGCGGCGCGGCGAGCGCTTTGCCAGCGCTGACGTTTGTCATGCGTTCCAACCTCGTCCTCATCGCGCACTTCGTGGAACAGGGCGGTGGCGGCTCGCCGTTCGAGCCGAACCAATTGACGCTGATCATCAACGGCAACGGTGCGGTCAACGGCGCGACCAATGGACAGTTCCTGCAAATCGGCAGCAACTACACGCTCGTGGCCACGGCGGGGGCTGGCTCCGTTTTTGCGAACTGGTCGGGCGGCGTTTCGGAAAGTTCATCGACGCTCAACTTCATTATGCAGCCCAACCTCGTAATCGTGGCGAACTTCGTGGAACAAGGCGGCCCGAA
>DATHKK010000612.1:0-4973 GCA_035489355.1 Candidatus Limnocylindria bacterium | reverse complement strand
AACATCAATGCCCATCGCGGCGTAAACCACCTTGAGTTCATTAACCAAAGCGATGTTCACGCTGCGGAACGTGTTCTCGACAAGCTTGGTGGCTTCGGCCGCACGGCAACTGGAGACCGCGACGAGGGTCGTGATGGCCTTGGAATAGAGCGCTCGAGTTTTTTCCAGACACGCCGGCGTGTAGCCGCCAATGACTTTGGGAATCGTAGCCACGACGCTCTGCGGATTACCCGGGTCTTCGCGCTCGGGGGAGAAGGCTAGATGAAAATCCACGCCGGCCTTGAGTTGCGAACCCGCCTCGAGCACATCACGCAAATCCTCGTCCGTGGTGCCGGGGTAGGTAGTGGATTCGAGCACAACCAGCGTCCCTCTCTGCAAATGCAGCGCGATCGCCGAGCCGGTCTTGAGGATGTACGAAATGTCCGGCTCGCGATTTTTGTTCAACGGCGTGGGCACGCAGATCAACACCGCTTCTACTTCGCGGACGAGGGAGAAGTCCGTGCTGGCCAAGAAGCGGCCCGCTTTGATTTCGGCGGCGATACTCTCATCGGTGATGTGCTTGATGTAGCTCTTCCCCTGGTTCAGCGATTCGACCTTGGCGGCATCAATGTCCAAGCCGAGCACGTTCACTTGCGAACGGGCGAATTGAAGCGACAGCGGCAATCCCACGTAACCCAAACCGACAATAGCGATTTTCATCAGTGATTTAGCAAATCGACGAAGTGCGTTTTTGAAACAAGGAAAAAGAGGCCAAGTCGATGTTCTTTAAGGAACGAGACGGTTGAACAGAAGGAAACGAAGATTCGGTTCGTGACGCGTTCTGTTCGGCGGGGCGCCGATCAGGAGCGCGCGAGGCGCGTCGCGATCCCCGGAAACGAATTCAATCACTGAAGCGAGCGCCGGGTGGAGCGGCGTTCAATCCTGATGGGTTGGCGATGGTCCTTCCGGCGCGAGGCCAGTTGAGAAACGGCCAGGAGGCCGGCGAGCGTGGCGACGGTAACGGGCAAGGGCAATGTTTCGGAGACGTTTGCGGACGTTGGCGTTCCCGTGACGGTGAAGTTGTCGATGCGGTCCGTGCCGGTGCTGGCCACCGTACCGCCAGCGGCGCTTGTTGTGGTTTGATCCACAAGTCGGAAGTAAACGGCACCGGCGTTGTTTAGGGCCGTGATCGAAGTCAGGTCTTTCACAAAGTTGTATTCCGGACGATAGGTGACACTTGACCAAACAGGATTTGGAGAAGCGTTGGCCAGAACGGAATAGAGAGGATCGAATTGTGTGAAAGAGCCGACCAGACCCGTGACACTCCAAAATACCGCGAAGTCGCGCGGGCCCGTACCGCTGCTCGTTTGGTCCCAAGAAAGCCCAATGTCAGTGAAGTTAATTGTGCTGACTTGGAATTGCCAGTAATCGCCGACAGCCCATTTATCAGCGCTCCAAGATTCAGCCGATCCATTTCCAGTTGGATTAGAATAAACCGTTGTGCCATTGGCGTGAAAAGCGGTGCCAATACCAGTCCCCGTTTCAGAAGCAACGGGGCCTGCGGTTGCTGGAACGCTCGTTTCAAACGTCCATTGAGCGATGGGGATGGCGAAGGTTGAGATTGAAAGTCCGGTCAGGCAGACCAAGGAGAGAATTCTAGTTTTCATCGCGGTAGTTCGTTAGCTCGCGGACAGGGTGCGTTTGGGTGCTAACAGAAAACAAAAGGCAATAATGGTGCCACGCGGTTGTTGAGGCAAAGCGCCTCGTGACTCTGCCGTCACAAGCCTCTCGGAACATGAATGTTGGATGGGGGAAGACGACGAATGAAAAAGCGTTCGTGACAAGTTGAGGTTCGAACCAAAGCGTAAATTATTCCGACACTTCATTCAGCGGGGCCAGGTGTTCATCACAGAAGTGAACATAGAAAACGAAGGCTCGGTTGAGCGGGGTGTGCCAACCAGGAACGATAGGATGCAACCCCGTTAGGGTTGAAGATTATCTTGGGCGGCACAACCCAAGGTAGGCGCTCAGGGTGCCAACCTTGGGCTGATGGATGAAATCCCGTTGGGATTCAATGAACGGACGATGAAACACAAAGACGGGTCAGTTCTCCGATGAAAGGATGCACCTTATTGCACCATTTTTGCACCAGCTGTCGTCGCAGCGATGGTGCAACTTTCCTCAGGTGTTCCATAAATCTTCGCCAAAGCGGCTTCAAAGCTCAGGGTTCCGTCTGGCAGCGGTTCGACGGGTTGGAAATTCGTTTCCAATCCAGTGGAGAGGCGGCCGAGAGTGCTGGCCGTTTCCATCAAGCGGCAGAGGCTCGACAGCGTGACGCGCGCTCCTTGGTGATGGCGCTTGAATTGCGACAAGGATTCATTTCCGATGCGGAGCCAAAGTTCCCAGTTATCGAATTCCTCGGCGATAGCACGCTCGGTGCAAGCATTCAGACGCGGAGGAGGCGCGGGCGCAAAATGTTTTTCGACGCAGGGCCGGGCCTCATCGCCATAGACCTTGATGAGGGCGGCCTTGAATGAAGCCATCCGCTTCTCGGTCTCCTCCTGCTCGGCAGCAGCGTGATTCATGACGCCGTGGTCAAAGCGATGCGGCGCGAGTTTCATCAATCGACGATGGGCACGGATGGCGCGGCGAAAAGCGACGAGCGCAGCGGCCAGGTGATTCGTGGGAAGACGACGGCGAGCGCCGCCCAGCATTGTGGTGGTGTAATGATTCAGGCGCCGATTCAGCCGGCGGGTCGGGGAATAGGAGCGCGCGATGAATTGGGAAGGCATGGGGCGTCAGTAATCAATAATTTAGTAATCAGTAATCAGCAAAACAGTGAGCGGAGTTCCGGCGACGGCTGGTAGCCCCGTCCATCGATTTCAAAAAAATGCAAGCGACACCTCACCCTTGATCCCTCTCCCCGGTCGAGGCGGAGAGGGAGAATTTATTGGATCCGTGGGACTCGTGGAGCTTGTCCCTCCAACTTGGATTATGCGGCCCACTTTTGGATTTCCTCGTGGAACTCTTCGCGCGGGATTTCCGTGATGGGTGAAGTGAATTGCACCGCGCCGGTTTCGCGCAGGATCTGACGGCGCAGGGAATCCGCCATGGCGTAAAGGCGCGAGGTGGGTACGTCCGCCAGGCTGCGCTTTTTCAACTCATCCTCGACCGCGCGCAATTGCTCAGCGAGGGCGCGAGCGCGAGCTTCGCGAGTGGCGACGAGCGTCTCCTGCAAGGCCTCGAGCTCAATGGCGCGCTGATTGTTGATCTCGTATTGGAACTTGCGGCTCCAATTGATGAGCGTGCGCTTGCAGACGCCGAGTTCCTGAGCGATGCGCGCGTAGCTCCAACCTTGAGAACGCAAGTGAACAAACCGTAATTGAATTTCGGTGTTTTCCATGGCCGCCATTATACAGATGTTTTTGCAAACGCGCGGCGCGGTCGGGAGACGAGAATGCAGATTCATGCGCCACGACGCATCTCGGTACGTTCTCGACGCACCTCGTTGCACCATTTTTCTGAAAATGAGGCTTGACGGGGATTTAAGATAAAAAGCTCAAAGGCTGAAATCCTGAAAAACTGAGATATGCGCTGGTGGTTCAACCGGCCGGGGTCGCGGGGATTTCGTCGAAGTATGTCACGTTTTGGCCCCCTCGGGGCCGGTCCGAGGTGCGAGCCATCACCCTCACCCTTGATCCCTCTCCCGGGCAAGGGAGAGGGGAAATTTAACGGGTTGATCCAGGGAAGGAGATGCTCGCAGTGCTCGCACCGCCTGCGGCGGTAGTGTCGGCTCGACGGAGTCTCCCCCACCGGACGGCGCGCGCGGAGCGACGCGCCCCACCTTGGGTGAATCCGGTTCAATCAATCCGGGTGGAAGAAGAGGCGGACGTAGAGGTAGGCCGCGCCTTCACTGATGATTTCCTTCACGCCTTCACTGTAACGCCACCAATGCGCGGCGTCGTAATCCGAATCCGGGACGGAAATGATGCCGACTTTCACCCGGTCGCCCAACGCTCTCTGGAACAGAAGTCGGGAACGGCGGGCGTGCGCTCCTTCCGTGAGAACATTGACGCGAGTGACGCTGGAATCATGTTCGAGCAACCAGTCGCGCAATGCGAGCGCGGCACTGTAAGTCCGGTCCCGATCTTTGACGTAGGAGGGAACCATTTGGACAACGGCCGGCGAAAGTCCCGCCGCTTTCAATTGTCCGGCGCCGATGCTGGCGGAAGTGCTGTAAGGGTTTCGATCGGGTCCCGAGCCGTGAACTGGTCCGCCGGTGGTGAAGACTTTCTGGTAGCCGCCATTCGTGAACTCGTGAGCGGCGGCACGCATCGCATCGAGGTCGATCCACCCTTCCACCACGAGGAAGCGGGTTTCGACCCGATCGGCGACAGCCAGGAACGGATGGACACGGAGCAGAAAGAGAGCGGAGAAGCCGAAAAGGAAAACCAAGCAAAGCAGCCAACCTTTCCACGAAAGGGACCAGCGTTCGCGGCAATTGAACAAACCGCAGAGGCGGTGAGGGGTTGGTTTCAAGGGAGGCATGGCCAGCGAAAGATAGGACACTAAGATCTAAGCCAATGATCGGTTATCCTTGGACTTCAAGGAACACGTCGAACGCATCTTGCGCCTGGCTTCAACGCACCTAACGCGCCGCCGTGCCGCCATTCTGCGCCCATCGTTGAAACAACCTTTGGTGAACGGCAAAAGTATCCCACTTGTCATGGGTCCACGCATAGCCGGACTTCTCGAGCCGGCCAAATACCTCTGCGGTGGCTTCGACCGTTAAATGCACGTTCTCGAAATTAATCGTCTCCGGCGGTATCGCCAATTCCAATGCCATTTTGACCATGACCTGACCCCAAACACTGGACAGTTCAAAACTGGAGTCCTGCCATTGGTTTGATGTTGTTGTTTGTTGCGACGCTTCGTGACGGAGGGAGGGCGGAGCCCGACCGCAGCCGCGAAGCGTCGTGTCGCGCCGCAAACTC
>DATHKK010000611.1:0-2858 GCA_035489355.1 Candidatus Limnocylindria bacterium | reverse complement strand
CGGCAACTCGCCGAACCCAGCGCGATGGGAGCGTGTTCGCGCGAACTGCCGCAGCCGAAATTTCTTCCCGCCACGACGATCGGGTATTCGCTGTCGAGCTGGCCTTCCTTCACGTAACGAGTCGGGTAAATGGAATTGGGCAGGCCGCACATCGCGTAGCTGCCGAGCTTTTCGTATTCCTCGGCAATCGTGGGCACGAGGTTCAAATACTGCGCGGGGATAATCTGGTCCGTGTCGATGTTATCGCGCACGACATAAACGGAACCTGTGAACACACTTTGCATCGCGCGCGAATGTGCGGTTGCCTCCGCGAGTTTTCAAACGAATTTCCAGGAGTCATCATTCAGTTCAAACCGCAGATGGACGACGATACGGAGGCCACGACGCAAAAGAATCACTTGGAGCGGCACGGATGAAGCAGAGTCCCAACTCCTGCTTTGTTCCCATCGTCGTTCATGGTCGTAGATCTGCGGTTCAATTGAATAGATACGGCATAAAGGGCATGAAAGGTGGGACGCGAAGCGACGCGCCCTGCCATTCACGGTTTGCTGGCGCTGGCTCTCGCAGTCAACCGAATCGGCTTTCTCCTTCCCGCCCTGTCCTGTTTTCGTAATCTCGCCGCATGAAGCTCGGCATCATCAATTCCGCGTTCCAACAAGTGGGCATCGACACCGCCAGCGGGCTCCAACACATCGCGCGCATTGGCTTCGATTGCGTGGATGTGTTCACGGAGGCGGTCGGGATTTCCAAAAAGGAAATCGCCCTCGTCACGCGCGCGTCCCAGAAGTTGAACCTGCCCATCATTTCTCTGCCCGTCGTGTCGGTTGGACTCGTCGATTTCAACGAACCGGTTCGCCAGTTCCATATTGAACGCACGAAACAATTCATCGACCTCGCCGCCCATTGGGGCGCTAAAAATATCCTGCTCGTGCTGGGCGAATACATTTGGCAACGCGAAGTCATCCCGCCCGCAGCGCAATGGCAATGGGGCCTCGAAACGTGCCGCCGCCTGGGTGACTACGGCGCCAAGAAGAAGATCGACATCGCCCTCGAACTGGAGCCGTTTCGCCTGAGCCTGCTCCACAACGTGGACTCGATGGCGCGCTTCGTGGATGAGTGCGACCACCCGCGCGTGCGGGCCAACATCGACATCAGCCATCTCGTTTTGTCCGATACCACCCCAGCCGACGTAAAGAAGCTCAAGGGCAAAGCGATTCACGTTCATCTCAGTGACTGCGATGGCAAGGTTCACGGCGATTTGCCGCCGGGCCGTGGCGTGGTGAAGTTCGCGCCTTACTTGCAGGCCATCAAAGAATTGAACATTCCGAACGGCGTCGTATCCATCGAACTCGAATACGCGCCCGATCCAAAGAAGATCGTGGAGTGGGTCGAGGAGGCCTATCGCGAAACGTCGAAGCTGATGGCGATGACGGGATTGCGCCAATGATCCCACACGCCTCGTTCCGAACTCCAAACTCCGCACGCACATGAACCTCGCTGACCTGCGCCGCGAATACACGAAAGGCGGATTGCGCCGCGCCGACCTCGATCCGAACCCGCTCATTCAATTCCAAAAATGGTTTGAGCAGGCGCTGAATTCTCAACTGATCGAGCCGAGCGCAATGACCCTGGCAACCGCCGACGAACAGGGCCGACCTTCCGCCCGCATCGTGTTGTTGAAGGCAGCCGATGAACGCGGCTTTGTTTTCTTCACCAACTACGACAGCCGCAAAGGTCGCGAACTGGCGCGGAACCCGCACGCCGCGCTTGTGCTCTATTGGGCTGAACTGGAACGCGAGATTTGCATCGCCGGCGAGGTGACCAAAGTTTCGAGCGCCGAATCTGAAAAGTATTTCGCGCTGCGTCCGCGCGGTTCGCAACTCGGCGCGTGCGTGGCGCGGCAAAGTTCCGTCGTTCCTGATCGAGCGTTTCTCGAAGTGCGTTTGCAGGAATTGGAGCAAGCATTCGCGAATCACGTCGTGGAAAAACCACGCAACTGGGGCGGCTACCTGCTCACGCCCTCACGCATCGAATTCTGGCAAGGCCGTCCAAACCGCCTCCACGATCGCTTCCAATACTTCAGGAAGAACGACGGCTCATGGATCATCGAACGGCTCTCGCCTTAGCAGGAACAATTCAGTTGAAGGAAAAGCGAAACCTTCAGTCGCGCCCTCCGGCACTTTGCCGTGACACAGTGGTGGTTTCGGCGCGCCTTTGTTTCCTTCGTTTGCTTCTGTTGGAGCCCGAACCGTTCGCTCAACGCGCGATCCAGCCGCCGCCCAGCACGACATCGTCCTGATAGAACACGCTTGCCTGCCCCGGTGTGATAGCGCGCTGCGGAGTATCCAGCTTGATGCGAGCGCTGCCGTTCGCCCCGGGCGTGATCGTTGCTGGCGTGCCGGGATGATTGTAACGAATCTTCACCAGCGCACGCAGTGACGAAGGGGGCGTTTCGAACGGAATCCAATTGCACCGCTCGACAGTGAATTCATCGCGGTCTAGTTGCGTTTCATCGCCCACGATCACGCGATTGTTCGCTGCGTCCAGTTCCACGACGTAAAGCGGCTTGGGCGAAGAAAGGCCGAGGCCCTTGCGCTGGCCAATGGTGTAAAACTCGATGCCTTCGTGCTGCCCGAGAACACGGCCGTGGACGTCCACGATGTCGCCGACATGCTTCACCGCGAGCTTGGCCTGCTGGAGGAATTTTCCGTAATCGCGGTCGGGCACGAAGCAAATCTCCATGCTCTCCTCCTTGTCAGCGGTCTTCAGTTCGCACTCGCGCGCCAGCGTTCGCGTATCGGTCTTGGTCATTTCGCCGAGCGGGAAAATCGTTTGCGCGAGTTGCTCCTGCTTCAACG
>DATHKK010000610.1:0-6584 GCA_035489355.1 Candidatus Limnocylindria bacterium | reverse complement strand
CAAAAGCGGTGACAAGTCACCGCGCTCCAAATCACTGCGGTTGCGGCGTCAGCCGCGCCAGGTCTATTTGTGTTCATCCGTGGTTTTGTTTCTGATCTGTTTCTCCGTTCACGCCTTGGAGATTTCGTGGACGAACAATTTGCTGACGGTGACCGGCGCGAACGTTCCCGGCGGCAAGCTCGACGTGTGGTATCTCGAAGCATTCTGTCGCAGCGGCGCGCACCAACGGGAATGGGGGAAGACTACGCTACCGCACAAAACCACGTTGCTCGCGAACGAAAATAATCGCGTACTGCGCTTTCGTACCTTGGTGGAAACGAACGTGGAAGTAACCCACGTCGTCACAGCGGGCGCGGATGAAATTGATTTCCGGTTCACGTTCGTGAATCACGGAGCCGGCGACATCGATCTGCAATGGTTTCAGCCGGCGTGCATTCGCGTGGAGAAGTTCACCGGTTGCGGGCAGAGCAATTACATCGCGCGCTCCTTTATCTTCACCGACCGAGGGCTGACCATGTTGGCGGCGGCCAGGCGAACGGAAGACGCGCTGTATCGCGGTGGTCAGGCTTACGTGATGCCGGGGGTCAGCACGAACGACGCAAACCCACGGCCGCTCTCGCTCGACCGCCCGGCGAACGGACTGATTGGCTGTTTCAGCGCGGACGGAAAGAAACTGCTCGCGACGGCATCAGACGCAACGCATGAGTTGTTCGAGGGCGTCTACGTTTGCTTGCACAGCGATCCGCGCGTCGGCGGATTGAAGGCGGGTGAGCGAAAGGAGATTCGCGCGAAACTTTACGTGATGACCAATGACATTCCGGCGTTGCTGCGACGATGCGAGAAAGATTTTCCAACGGCGGGGAAGTAGGTGTTGCGGTCTTCTGCTTCTGTTTCTCTTAATCGTAATCCGATTCGGGGAATCGATTAAGATTGAGAACACGATTACGATTACGAACCGGAAGGATTATCGATCCAAACAATCCCGCACCGTTTGCGCGAGCGTCTGCGGATTGTAAGGCTTCTGCAGAAAATTGATCCCATCAGAGAGCACAAAGTCTTTGCCCATGATGTCCGAGCTGTAGCCGCTGCTGAAGAGGACACGCAGGTTCGGTTTCTCCTGCTTCAGCGCTTCCGCCAAATCGCGCCCGGTGATTCCGTCGGGCATGACGATGTCCGTGAGCAACAGATCGAACTCGTGAGCGCGTTGGTTCCAAACATCAAACGCGCTGCGACCGCTGGCGGCGTCAATGACCGTATAGCCGTAGTCTTCGAGCACGCAGCGGACAAGCTCGCGCAACGGTTCTTCGTCCTCGACGAGAAGTATGCACTCCTTGCCGCCACGCACGACCTTCGCGGGGGCAGGGGCCGCCGTGAGAGGCTTGTTCGACACTGGCAGAAAAATTTCGAAGGTCGTTCCGCGTCCCACTTCGCTCTGCACAGAAATCCATCCGTTGTGTTGCTTTACGATGCCGTAAACCGTCGCGAGTCCCAAGCCGGTGCCAGACCCGACGTCTTTCGTCGTGAAGAACGGTTCGAAAATGTGAGCGAGATTTTCCTTCGGGATGCCGCAACCGCTGTCCGTCACGACCAACGCCACGAAGTCGCCGGGCCGGGCCTCCACATGGTGACTGGCGGTGACGGAACCGAAAGTGGCCGTCTTCAACGAAAGATCCAGCCGTCCGCCCTTGCGCATCGCATCGCGTGAATTGACCGCGAGGTTCATCAACACTTGCTCCAACATGCCCGGGTCCGCGAAAACGGCCGGCAGGTTCGAAGCGTAACGCACATCGAGCGCGATATCTTCGCCCAGCACGCGCTGGAGCATCTTCGCCATTTGGCCCACCGTCTCGTTGAGATCGATGTTCTTGGGTTGAATGACGTTGCGCCGGCTGAACGCGAGCAATTGGCGCGTCAGGCTCGCGGCGCGTTCCGACGCTCGCGCGATTTCCTGCGCGGCATGGTGCAAGTCCGGCGTCAGGGTTTTCGCGACCAGGTTGGCTGCGTGCCCCTGCACCACGGTGAGGATGTTGTTGAAGTCGTGCGCCACTCCGCCCGCGAGCTGGCCGACGCATTCCATTTTTTGCGACTGAAGTAACTGCGCTTCCAACGCGAGTTTGTCCGTGATGTCGCGGCTGATTCCCACCAGGCCGCTGATCTTTCCATTCGGATCGTGCAACGGAACTTTGGTCGTGTGCAGCACGCGCTTCACGCCATCGATGCCAATGATGGGCTCTTCTTGATCGATGATGGGCTTGCCCGAGCGGAGGAGAGCCTGATCATCCTGATGGTAGCGAATCGCGACATCCGGCGGGAAAAAGTCGAAGGCCGTCTTGCCCGCCGTTTCCTCTGCGGACTTCATTCCCATTAAGGTGACGTTTGCCTTGTTGTTGACGAGATAACGCGACTCCGTGTCCTTGACGTAGATATAGTCAGGAATGTGATCGATCATCGTGCGCAACAAATTGCGCTCGCGAATGAGGTCCTGTTCCATGCGCTTGCGATCCATGACGTCGATGATGAAACAGACGCCGCGATCGGGTTGGTCTTCCAACGTCGCCGCGCCCAACAAAATCGGGAGCCGCGATCCATCTTTGCGCAGGTATTCCTTCTCGAACGGCGTGCATACGCCCATCGTCGCGATTTGATTGAGCGCCCGGCGATCCATCTCCGCGAATTCCGGCGGCGTGAGCGCTCCCGAATTGACGCGTCCCTCGAGCATGTCCTCGCGCGTGTAACCGATCATCTCCAGGAAACGTTCGTTCGCATCCGTCACGCGGCCATCGGTGTGCCAGAAGTAAATTCCCACCATGTTCGAGTCCATGATGCGGCGGAACCTGGACTCACTTTCGCGCAAGGCCGCTTCGGCTTCCTTGCGGCTGCTGATGTCCCACAAGTTGCACGCGACGGCTTGAATGGCCAGGTCATCGATGAAATTTTGCGCGACGGCTTCCATCCATTTCCACGAACCGTCCTTGTGCCGGCAGCGAAATTCCGACGAACATTTCGCACGCGGCGTGCAAATAATTTCCGCAAAGGATTCCAGCGGCGCCTTCACGTCATCGGGATGAATGAGCGAGAACATGTCGAGGCCAATTAACTCGCTCATCTCGTAACCCATGAGATGCGTCATGGCGGGTGACACGAACGAGGCGATGCCGAACAGATCCACGAGCACGAAGCCCGCGGGCGCATTGTCAACGAGCGTTTTTAATCGTCGTTCGCTGCGGACAATTTCCGCGGAAGGCGTGGCGAGTCGGCTCAGTTCAAGTTGTGTCACGGCCTGGCGGGCGAGTCGCGCGAAGGCGGCGCGTTCTTCAGAGCCGAGGATGTGCGGTTGATAACCAACGACACAGAGATGACCGAGCGCCCGGCCATCATCCGTGATCAAAGGCGCGCTCGCGAAAAAGCGGATGCGCGGCTCACGTCGAACGAAGGCATGCTCGCGCCAATATTTGTTCGCCGTCGTATCGCCCACCACGGCCAGTCCATCACTCGCGGCGACCGCCTCCAAACAGAATCTTGTCTCACGCCACAGTTCGGCCGGATCGGCGCCGTCTTCTCCAGCCAGCCAGCAGTGCGTGTCCTGGCCCACTGTCATGATCACGAGAGGCGCGCCACAAACGTGCGCGGCCAGCGCGAGCAGGTCGTCGAATGAATGGTCGGCTTCTGGAGTTGCCGCGCGCGGCAGTGCGGGGCGAGAGATAAGCACGGTATGTCCAGACACGCGCGAGTGTCCGTTGCTGGCGGCGTGGCTGCCATTCACCGCGGCAGCCACCGGCAAATCATTGGGGAAAGTTGGATTCAATGACGTTGAATTCATCGAACCTTTCGAGATTGTTCTTAAGTGGCACATCCCGGAACGGGACACCGCATTTGCAATGTTTTGGGTGATTCCCTCTTGCGGCGAGAGGCAGTTAGTTGCTGCTTGACGCTTCGCCACAGGCCACACGTCAATGCTCTCCATGAATTCCGCTCTTGGATGGTTCGTGGCAGCGCTCTGCACGGCTTTGACCGCATCCGCAGCCGACTGGCCGCAATGGCGTGGCCCGCACCGCACCGGCCACGCTGCGACGGATGCGAAGCTCATCGAGAAAATTCCGGCTGAACCAAAGACTATTTGGCGCATCAAAGCTGGCGAAGGGCTGGCATCGCCAGTGGTCGTGGACGGCAAGGCATTTCTCTTCGATAACCAGAACGGCAAAGAAACGTTGCGGTGCGTGAATGCCGCCGATGCGAAGGAGGTTTGGAGCACGTCCATCGATGACGTATTCAAGGACAGCCAGGGGCCGTCTGGCCCCCGCTGCACGCCGGTGGTGGATGGCGACCGCGTTTATGTGCAGTCATGCCGCGGAGAGTTGCAGTGCCTGAGCGTCGCGGACGGGAAGAAAATCTGGGGCGCGAACTTCACGAAAGACTTCGGCGCGACGTTCATCGGCGAGAAGGGCGCAGCGCAAGGTGCAGCCCGGCATGGTAACAACGGTTCGCCCGCGATCGATGGTGATCGTCTCTACGCGCAAGTCGGCTCGACGAATGGTGCGAGCGTCGTTTGCTTCGACAAGAAGACCGGCAAGGTGATTTGGAAATCGCAGAACGATGTGGCGGGTTACGCCGCGCCCATGGTCGCGACCATCGCGGGCACGAAGCAACTCGTCAGCTTCACTGCGGACGGAGTCATCGGATTGAAAGCGGATGACGGCGAACTACTCTGGCGCGTACCCGTGAAAACCGCGTTCAGTCGCCACGCGACCACGCCGGTAATTTTCGATGACATCGTGGTGGTCTCGTCGCACCAGGTTGGACTCATGGCGATTCGGATTTCGAAATCGGGCGCGGGGCAAAAAGCGGAACAGGCGTGGTTGAGCAAAGAGGCCGTCATGAACTTCGCGAGTCCCGTCGCCGTGGGCCGGCATCTCTACGGACTTGGCCCGGCGAAGAACATCGTGTGCGTGGACATTCCGACCGGCCAAATGCTCTGGAGCAAAGACGGCGGGTTCACCACTTCGGCGGACAAGGCCCACGCCACGTTTCTCGTGCTCGGCCAAAACGTCCTGATGCTGACGGACGGCGGCACGCTCGTGCTCGTCGCCGCCGATCCAAAACAGTGCCGCGAACTGGGCCGCGTGCAGGTCTGCGGCGCGAACTGGTGCAACCCGGCTTACGTGGACGGCAAACTCTTTCTACGGGACGGCTTGCGGCAGAATGGCGAATGGATGTGTCTCGCGATGGTTCCGTAATTGAGATGTTTCGAAGCCTGCGACTGCGTTCAATGCCTTGCTCCGCAAGGCAATCGAGGCAAATCACTCTTCCATGATTCGGTAGAATCGTTGGGGTTGCCACATCAAGGAATCTTCGGCGGTCGCAATGCCGTTGGTGATGACGACTTGTTGGGTGAGCGTTTGCCAGTTGGATTCACACAGGGAGTTCTTGAAATCGACGCGATAGGACTTCTGCGGCTGGACCGGCCACGAGAGCACGATGTTGGTCGCAGATCGAGCGGCGCGCGCGGCGAATGGTCCCGGCGCGCCGACGAAGGTGACTTCATCGAGCCAGGCTGTGTCCTGCCCGGAGTGATCGCTAGAATCCTTGTGATAGCGCCAGAGCAGGACGTGCGTTTCGGGTCCTAGCGAGTAGGTCCGGAATTGCCAGGGAACTTCGCCGGAGATGCGCTCGGCGGGCATACCGTTGGTGAGAAACTCGAGGTAGTCGTAAGTGAACTCGGACGAGATACTCCACCAGAACGTCAGCGTCCCCGGACCGGCCACAGTGGTTTCAAGCCAAGACTCTTCTTCGTGAGTAATGGTGCCGCTGCGCGCGGACGCGACGCCGTCGTGCGACGTGTTGGTTTGGCCGAACCATTCGGCATCGCCGCCCGTGCTCCAGACGAGCGAGGTCGAGTTCAGCGCGATGGGCAACGGGACTGACGGCAAGACGGTGAGAGTGGCGGGCACGCTGGGTCGGTTGGCGAAACGGTTGGAGACAACGACATCGTAGTCGCCTGCGTCGGCGGGTTGGGCGTTGGAGATGATGAGAAAGTCATTAGTCGCACCGGGAATTCCGGCGCTGTCTTTGCGCCACTGAAAGAAAATTGGACCTAACCCGCGCGCGATGACGCTAAACTGAGCGGTGCCGCCCGTTGCAACAGTCCGGTTCACCGGATGTTCTTCGAAGAACGGCGCGGGCAGATGGCGATTCTGCCAGACAGTGTAAGTGAGCGCCGTGGGCCACTGGCCATCCTGAGTGCCGCCGGGCACGGCGTCGTTCCAATCCCATCCCACGAAGGCGATCAGTCCGTCGCCCAAGGCGAAGCAGACGAGCGCGCTGTGCGGGCCATTCGTGTAAATGCTGAGTGCGTTCGGCGGCAACGTGTCGCGCAGCAACACGCTGATCGAGAGATTGTCAGCGAGTTCGCCGGGCGCGTCTTCGAAGGAGGTCCATCGCGCGTCGCGCGTGAGCCTGTGCGTGTTTCCAGAGGGATTGTTGGTTTCCTGAAGCGCCAGGCCAAAGACGTCGTTGAGGAAGTTCGCCGCGCGCAGCGCACTGCCGCCGTGCACGATGAGCTTGCCGCCACCAAACACAAAATTGGA
>DATHKK010000609.1:0-2784 GCA_035489355.1 Candidatus Limnocylindria bacterium | reverse complement strand
TCGTGTAGGGAAAGACGCCCGATTGCCCGGGCGGAATAATCGACAAGTCGTCATCATCGTGAGCGACCGAGATCATTGGCGCTATCACCGCCGCCACGGTCGCCGCGGCGAACAGCCCCTGGCGCCACTGCCGAGCTGTTTGGAAAAACGATAGACACTTCATCATGAGATCAATTGGGTTGGTTCAAGATTTACTGGGTACGCAATGCACGCTTTGCAACGCCGTCGCCCATAGCGGCGGGTGTGCCAGCCCGCGAAGCTGGCGGCGCGCGGCGTGGGATTGTTTTTCACCAAGGTGATGAAGCGCGAGAATACGCGAGTCTACGTATCGGATGGGGAACAACGATCCGGCGGCGCACGTTTGGGTGATTTGCCTCGCGGGCCGGAGATCGAGAGAGAGAGGCAATCGAGACTGTGCTGAGTTTAAGACGCGCGGCGGCCCTGGGCCTGCGCAAGAAAACGCAGCGAGTTTCGTCACCGCTGTTTTCTTTTTCGCAACGTGAGTAATCCGTGATCCGATTCTTCACCGGAGCGGATTTTTAGTTGTTCAAGTGGAGTCGGGCTGTTGTTTCGCGCGCACCGCGAACGGAAGATCTCAGCGATGCCGCGCAAAGGTGTAGAAAGACCTGTTGGCTTTAGCGAACATCTCCGCATCTTGGGAAGGTTCGAGGGGGCCGAGCGTTCGATTTCGAATCTCGTGAGCGCCGCAGGTTGGTTCCGCCGCCCCGATCGCTCCACTTGCTTTCACCGGGTTGTTTCTGCACTTTGCAGGCCGAATTTTTCCTGATGAGCGAGAAGAAAAAGAAAACCGATCAGCCCACAGATGATGGCAAGGCGCCGAAGCAACCGGCCGGCAGCAACGGCAACGGTCCTGCACACGTCGAAGTGGAACCGGTGGCCGCGGCGGAGATGGTGCATCGTCCGTTCGTGCCGGGCAGAATCGAGCAGGCGCTGCACAAGCGGGTGGATCGCAGCTTTCTGGATTACGCGAGCTACGTCATTCGCGATCGCGCGATCCCAAACCTGGATGATGGATTGAAGCCCGTGCAACGCCGCATTCTCTGGGCACTGCACGAAACGGATGACGGGCGGTTCATGAAGGTCGCCAACATCGTCGGCGAGACGATGAAGTATCATCCGCACGGTGACGCTTCCATTGGCGATGCGCTCGTGGTGCTGGCGAACAAGCGTTACCTCATCGAGCGGCAGGGAAATTACGGCAACATTTTCACGGGCGACCCCGCGGCGGCGCCGCGTTACATCGAGTGCCGGCTCACGGAACTGGCGCGGAAAGAAATCTTCAACGACGAGCTGACGGAGTTCGTGCCGAGCTACGACGGTCGCAAACGCGAGCCAGTCACGCTGCCATCCAAGCTGCCTTTGCTCCTGATGCTGGGCACCGAAGGCATCGCGGTCGGCATGTCGGCCCGCATTCTGCCGCACAATTTCATCGAGCTGATTGAGGCGCAGATCGCGATTCTGAAGAAGGAGAATTTCAAATGCCTGCCCGATTTTCAAACGGGCGGCTTAATGGACGCGCGCGAATACGCGGATGGCAAAGGCTCGATCAAGGTTCGCGCCAAAATCAAAGAGAAGGACGAGAGCACCGTCGTCATCAAAGAGATTCCGCCGACCACCACGACGGATTCGCTCATCGCCTCCATCGAAGACGCGTCGCGCAAAGGCAAGATCAAGGTCAAGACCGTCAACGACTTCACGTCCGAGAATGTGGAGATCGAAATCAAAGCGCCGCCTGGCGTGAGCGCGTCGCAACTGATCGATGCTCTCTATGCGTTCACGGATTGCGAGGTGACGATCTCCAGCCGCATCACGGTCATTCGCAACAATCGCCCGGTCGAGATGACGGTGAGCGAAGTGTTGCGCGCGAACACGGAACAACTCGTGTCGCTGATGAAGCGCGAGTTGGAGTTGAAGGAGAAGCAACTGCTCGAGGATCTGCACGCGCGCACGCTGGAGCGCATCTTCATCGAAGAGCGCATTTACAAAAAGATCGAGCAGTGCAAGACGAACGAGTCCGTGATGGCCGCGGTGCACGAGGGATTGAAGCCATTCCGAAAAGAGCTTTCGCGCGAGGTGACTGATGCCGACGTGGAGCGTTTGTTGCAGGTCCGCATCCGCCGCATTTCGCTTTTCGACATCAACAAACACCGCGCGGAGACGGAGCAGATCAAGACGGACCTCGGCGAGACGCGGAAAAATCTCAAGGGACTGACGAAGTACGTCATCAATCATCTCGAAGCGTTGATCGAGAAGTATGGGCCGGAATATCCGCGCCTCACCAAGAGCAGCCGCTACGATGAAGTGGACGCGAAGGAAGTTGCGTTCAAGGCGTTCAAGGTCGCCTACGATCGCGAGAGCGGCTACGTGGGCCACAAAGTTTCCGGCGAGGAATTCCGACTGGAGTGTACGAAGTTCGACAAGCTGCTGCTCGTGTTTAAGGACGGGCATTTCAAAGTCGTAGAGTTGCAGGAGAAAATGTTTGTCGGCCCCGATCTTTATTACTGCGGGCTGCCCGAACGCGACCGCGTGTTCACGCTGGTCTATACGAACCGCGACGCGACTTACATCAAGCGGTTCACTTTTGGCGGCATCATTTTGAACCGCGACTACAACTGCATTCCCGAGAAGTCGCGCATCCTTTTCTTCGAAGCGGGCACGCCGAAGGAGGTTTTCATCCGTTACAAGGCGGCGCCTTACCAGAAGATCAATCAGCAGACGTGCGACCCGAACGAAGTCGAAATCAAAGGATCGAAGACTCGCGGC
>DATHKK010000608.1:0-2022 GCA_035489355.1 Candidatus Limnocylindria bacterium | reverse complement strand
CCGACGTGGCGCTCACCTCGCCGTATGTCGTCATCACGACGAACACGGCGTCGCCGACCAACGCGTTCTTCCGGTTGATCCAACGGTAATTGCGAATTCGAGCGGAACCGTTTGCGAGAACCCGGGGCACTCCCGGGTTCTCTTTTTCGCGGAATTTGCCCAAAGCCGGCGGTGCGGTTGGGACCGGGCCGTTTGACGGAAGCAAGTTGCAAGGTGCCGCAACGAAGAAAATGCCCCGGCGGCCGTGGAAATTTTTTGTCAGTCGCCGGGTTACGTTCTAAAATAGGCATTGAAGCCAGACCGAAAAAAATTGAACTGCTGTATGCGTTGCTTGTTTGCCCGTCGCTCGTCGTCCGCTCGTTCATGGGCGAACGTCACGCTCCTGTTTCTCGCCGGCTTGGTCGCCGGGCTGCTTCCCGCTCGCGCGCAGGCCAGCACCCTGGTGTCCACCGGCGCGGTCTGGAAGTACCACGATCAAAACATCGATTTGGGAATCGCGTGGCGCGATCTGAATTACGACGATAGCGCCTGGCTGGGCGGGCCGGGGCCGTTGGGCGGCGGAGATCCGCACATCGCCACGACGGTCAACTATGGTCCTGCGGCCGCAAGAATCCCGACCGTTTATTATCGCAAGACGTTCGTAGTCAACTCGGCCAGCGCGTTTCAAAACCTGACGGTGCGGCTGTTGCGCGATGATGGCGCGATCATCTTTCTGAACGGGAATCTGCTGCTCGCTGACGGCGCGAACGCCGGAGCCTTGCACGCTGAATTTGCGCTTCAGACGGTCGATCTGGCGAATGAAACCACTTATTTCGAAACGACCCACTCTACCGCCGGTCTCGTGGACGGCACCAACATTCTCGCTGTGGCCTCCAAGCAAGTGGCCGCCAGCAGTTCGGATCTTGGGTTTGATTTGGAACTCCTCGGCACCATCGACAACACACCGCCGACGCTCGTTAATCAGGATCCGCCGCCCGGTTCGGTGCAAACGGAACTGAGCTTCGTCACCGTCACGTTCAACAAACCAGTCCAAGGCGTCAATGCCGCCGACTTGCTCATCAACAACCAGCCCGCGACCAACGTCGTCGTCATCAATCCGCGCGAGTTCACGTTTCGTTTTCCGCCACCGGCGACTGGCGTGGTCCAGATCGCGTGGGCGCCCGGACACGGCATTGTTGATACAACGCCGCTCATGAACGCTTTTGTGGCGCAAGGCTGGAACTATACGCTCGATCCCAATGCTTCGATTTTGCCCATTGCCGTCATTTCTGAATTTCTCGCGGACAACGGATCGGGCGTGCGCGATGAAGACGGCACGCGCTCCGACTGGATCGAACTTTTCAACTCCGGGACCGTGGAAGTAAATCTGGACGGCTGGTTTCTCACGGACAATTTCGCGGCGCCGACATTCTGGCGGTTCCCGGCTGTCGTCGTGCAGCCCGGCAAATACTTGCTGGTCTGGGCGTCCGATAAAAACCGGGTGAACCCGCTCGCGCCGCTCCACACGAACTTCAAACTTGCGAAAACAGCTGGCGGCTATCTGGCGTTACTCAATGCGGAAACAAATGTCGTATCGGTGTTCACCAATTACCCGGCGCAGACCACGGACATTTCCTACGGACGAGATCGGCTCGATCCCAACCTGGTCGGTTATTTCACCACGCCAACTCCCGGCGCGCAAAACAGCACGAGCGGCAGCGGCTTCGTTGCGGAGCCAACCGCGTCCGTTCCCAGCGGTGTTTACACCAATGCCTCGATCACGGTTTCTCTCGTCGTGCCGCCCAACTCGACCGTTCGTTACACGATGGATGGATCGGTACCCACGAATTCCTCCGCCATTTACAGCGCGCCGTTTATGTTCAGTACCAACACGATTCTGAAGGCGCGCGCGTTCCCGAACAGCGGTTCGCTTTTTCCGAGCGCGGTCGCGGGACGAAATTATTTGTTCCTAGATGACACGACGCGGAATTTCACCTCGCGTTTGCCCATCCTGATCATGAGCACCGGCGGCCGCGCCATTCC
>DATHKK010000607.1:0-6295 GCA_035489355.1 Candidatus Limnocylindria bacterium | reverse complement strand
GGCAAGCAGGGGTGGATTCCAGAATACTGGCTCTGGCCGCAACTCGACGATAAGGAATGCACCTGGTACCGCCGACTTTTCGATGATCCCGACTTCAGCCAACGCTACGTCGATCGCTGGTCGCAGGTGCGCACCAACGTCTTCGCCACCCAGCGCGTTCTCGCCCGTGTAGATGAGCTGGCCGCGCTGCTTCAGGAATCCCAGAAAAGAAATTACGAGAAGTGGCCGATCCTCGGCCGCGCGATCAATCCGAATTACTTCGTCGGTTCGAGCTACGAGGAAGAGGTGATGTGGATGAAAAAGTTTATCGAGACGCGGCTGGACTGGATCGAGAAGCAGTTTCCGCCCGTGCCGAAAGCCGTGATCAAATCAGCCGCGCAGGAGAAAAGCACTGAACTGTCAGCGAGCGCAGGCGAAATTTATTTCACGCTGGATGGGACCGATCCTCGCGCCAGTGGCGGAGAGATTTCCCAGGCGGCGCAGGTTTACAAAACACCACTGCGGATCGATCGCGGAACAAAGTTATTCGCTCGCGTGCGCCAGGAGAACCGCTGGGGCGGGCCTTTGGTCATGGGAGAGTAGCGAGCCTGTCTCGGCCAACGCGGCTTGCGCGAACGGCACTTCTCAAAACGCCGCTTCGAACAGCGCGAGAAAATCTTTTTCCGTGATGGCGCGCGGATTGAACGTCGCCGTCCACTGCTTCGCGGCTTCGGTGGCCAGCATGGGCAAATCGTTTTGCTTCACGCCGCAGTCGCTCAGCGACGCCGGCATTTTCGCCAGCTCCAGCAACGCCTGGATTTCAGCCACCAACGCATCGACCGCTTGATCGAGTCCCTCGCTCACCCACGCAATCTCCGGCGCGGACGCCAGTTCGGCGTAGCCGCGTTTCGCCGTTTCGTTCACAGCATTAAAGCGAATCACGTGCGGCAACATCATCCCGACGGCTTGCCCGTGGACGATGCCGTAATGCGCCGTCAAAGGATTGGCGGTCGAGTGTGCCGCGCCGAGCATGGAATTTTCGATGGCCGTGCCGGCGAACGCAGCGCCCAGCAGCATCTTGCCGCGCGCGTCCAAGTCATTCGGGTTCTCCACCACACGAGAAAAATTCGGCACCAACAATTTGAACGCTTCGTGCGAAAACATCAGCGAGAACGGATTGCGCTTCTTCGTCACCGCCGTTTCCACGGCGTGCGCGATGGCATCGATGCCCGTGCAAGCGGTGACGCGCGGCGGCTGTGAAACCGTCAGCGCGGGATCAAGAATCGCCACGCGCGCGGCGGCTTTTGGATCAAGGCACGCCATTTTCTGATGAGTGGCTTCGTCCGCGATGAGCGCGGCACTCTGGCATTCGCTGCCGGTGCCCGCTGTCGTAGGAATCGCGATGAGCGGCAGCATCGGCTTCGTCGCCTTGCCCACGCCCCAGTAGTCCTGCATCCGTCCGCCGTTCGTCAGAAGAAAATTGCAGCCTTTGGCGGTGTCCATCGAACTGCCGCCGCCCAGGCCCACGATCGCTTCAATCCCCGCCGAACGAGCGACGCTGAGGCAATCATCCACGCAACGCGTCGTCGGATTCTCGCGCACCTTGTCGAAGACCACCGCGCTCACGCCATCGGCGGCCAGGCTTTTGAGGACGTGCTGTTCGTGGCCGGCGGCGGCGATGCCCGGATCGGTCACGAGGAGAACTTTTTTCGCGCCCACCTCGCGGATGATTTCGCCGACGCGCTCGACCGCGTTCACGCCGAAGACAATTCGCGTGCGGGACTGAAAATCAAAAGACGTAGTCAATCGCTCCATCGGCGTCGCGGTCTGTTGCATGTGCAGTTACAAGACTGAAAACTGAAGTCGAATGTTCAAGCAGGAAGACGGTGGAGCGCATCACGGCGCGGGCGGAGGCGCATCCTTCGGCTGGGGCGCGATAAACGTCGCCCAGGTTTTGCCCGATTCCGGCGAGAAGCTGCCTTGGGCGAGTTGCGCCGGCGACGCTGGAATGACGATGAGGTGCTTGCACGCCGGGCACTGAATTTGTTTTCCGCCGAGACGGTCGTCGCATTGCAAATGCTGGTCGCAATGCGGGCAGGAAAATTTGAACTCGCTCATGGCGGGAAGCGTAGCAGAGCGCGATGAATGGACAATCGGAGAATGTCCCATCCAGGCGGCGCAACAACTCGTAGCCAAGCGCGGGGACCACGGCTACCATCGGCGCGAATCCCAACTGGCTATGAAACGAAAATGCTGCCGCTTGATTCTGATCGCGCTTGGATGTGTGGGGAGCGCCGTTTCGTGTTTCGCTGAACAGCGTGTGACCGAGGCCGAACGCGACGGCTGGCGCACGGCCTCGCCGCGCGACGAATTGCGCCCGATCTTCTCGTTTCATCCAAAGAAGAGCGGAGAAGACGTTGGCATGCTGGTGATCAAAACCGACGGACGAGAAGGGCTTGATGGCTCCTGGACCAAAACGTTTCCCGTGAAGGCCCGACAGCACTATCGCTTCCGCGCGATGCGCAAGCTGGAGAACGTTGCTTCACCGCGGCGCAGCGCCGTTGTGCGATTGCTCTGGCAAGATGACAAAGGCCGCTCGGTGCCCACGGACGAGAAGACGGTGAGCAACGACGTCCTGCCGGGCTTCACGCGAATGGCCGAGGCGGAACATCCGCTCGACAAGAGCACCGATGCGCACGGGTGGATGGAGGTCGCCGGCGTTTATCGTGCGCCATCGAAAGCAACGCGCGTCGTCGTGGAACTTCATTTGCAATGGGCGGCGAACGCCAGGGCTGAGTGGAGCAACGTCTCTCTCACCGAAACGAGCGCGCCAATCCCGCGCAAAGTTCGTCTCGCAGCGGTGCATTACCGTCCGCAGGGCGGCAAGAGCATGATGGACAATTGCCGCGAATTCGCCCCGCTCATCGAAGACGCCGCCCATCAACACGCCGATCTCGTCGTGCTGCCGGAGACGCTGACTTACTATGGACTGCGCAAGAAATACGTCGAGTGTGCGGAGCCAATGCCTGGCCCAAGCACGGATTATTTCGGCACGCTGGCGAAGCAGCACAATCTCTACATCGTCGCTGGCTTGCTCGAGCGCGAAGGTCATCTTGTTTACAACGTCGCGGCGCTCATCGGCCCCGACGGCAAACTCGCTGGCAAGTATCGCAAGACCGCGCTGCCACGCGGTGAAATTGAAGGCGGCATTTCGCCGGGCAAGGATTATCCCGTCTTCGACACGCGCTTCGGCAAGCTCGGCTTGATGGTCTGCTACGACGGATTCTATCCCGAAGTTGCGCGCCAACTCACCATGCGCGGCGCGGAGGTCATCGCGTGGCCGGTGTGGGGCTGCAATCCAATGCTCGCCAGCGCCCGCGCTTGCGAGAATCACGTCTATCTCGTCAGCAGCACTTACGAGGACATCTCGCGCAACTGGATGCTCACCGCCGTTTACGATCATGAAGGTAAGCCCATCGCGAAGGCGGAAAAATGGGGAACGGTAGTCGTCGCTGAAGTTGATCTCGATCAACGTTTGCTTTGGCCGAGCCTGGGCGATTTCAAAGCGGAGATTCCGCGCCATCGCCCACCGTGGGGCAACGAAGTGAATGGACACTGATCAATCTGTGAGCGCGAAAGCGGCGCTAAAGCGACCGTACTCCAAACGCTGGCGCACGGCATCCTGCGCCACGGCCTTCGCAAAGCGTTTGGAGTGCCGTCGCTTTAGCGCCGCTTTTTCTCTGCTGGCTATGCTCCTCGCCACGATTCAGACCGCGGCGACGGCAGAAGAACAGCCGCATTGGGCGTATCGACCCATCGAGAAACCAACTCCGCCCGCCTTTGAATCAAAGTGGGTTCGCAACCCCATCGACAATTTCATCGCTGCAAAGCTCGAGATCGTTGCGCTCACCCCGGCGCCGGAAGCTGATAAGCGCACGCTCTTGCGCCGCGTCTATTTCGATCTGATCGGCTTGCCGCCCACACTGGAAGATCTGAAGGCGTTTCTCGCCGACACCAAACCAGATGCGTTTGAACGCGTCGCGGACCGCTTGCTCGCATCGCCGCGCTATGGCGAGCGTTGGGCGCGGCATTGGATAGACGTGGTTCACTTCGCCGAAACACACGGTCACGATCAGGATCGCATTCGCACGAACGCCTGGCCGTATCGCGATTACCTCGTCACCTCGTTCAACACCGACAAACCTTATTCGCGCTTCGTGCAGGAGCAGGTTGCCGGCGACGTTTTGTTTCCTGAAGACCCGCAGGCCATCGTCGCGCTCGGGTTTCTCGCGGCCGGGCCGTGGGACGAAAGTTCATTGCGCGACATCCGCGAGGATACCATCGACCGTCAAATCGCGCGTTACCTCGATCGCGATGACGTGGTGTCCACCGTCATCAACACGTTCACGAGCACCACGATTCAGTGTGCGCGCTGTCACAACCACAAGTTCGATCCCATCCCACAGAGCGACCACTACGCGCTCCAAGCGGTGTTCGCGGGCGTGGATCGCGCGAATCGACCTTACGATGCCGATGCGAAAGTTCATCGGAAACGTCTAACGCTGCTGCGCGAGCGGGAACGCGCGAACAAGGACCGCGCGTGGTTGCTGAGCACTGAAGTGGAGGCGCAGGTGGCGGCTTTCGAGCGAACGCATTCCGAGTCGCAGCGCCGATGGGAAACTCTCATTCCCGAAACCTTCATGCCGGCCAGCGCCGCCGTCTTGACCCGCCAAACAAACGACGACGTTCTGGCCAGTGGAGAGCGACCGGATCGCGACACTTACACGATCACCGCGCGCGCACCGTTGCCGATGATGACGGCCGTTCGTCTCGAAGTGCTCGCCGACGATACGCTGCCTAAGCATGGCCCCGGGCGGCAGGACAATGGCAATTTCCATCTCAGTGAATTTCAATTCCTCGTGTTCGAGCGTGGCGCTCCGAGAGGACGCCCAGTGAAGTTCGCGAGCGCCTCGGCGGATTTCAACCAATCTGGCTGGACCATCGATCACGCGCTGGATGGCAACGAAAAGACCGCCTGGGGCATTCACCCGAAAATGGGTGAGCCGCACCACGCAGTGTTCAAGCTCAAGGAACCGCTCGCGTTCGGAGAAGGCGCCAAGCTCGTGTTCATCCTGAAACAACTTCACGGTGAAGGCCACGTCATCGGGCGCCTGCGATTGGCGATGACGAGTGAACGATCTCCTGCGATGACGACTGCGCTGCCGGCGGAACTGGAACGAGTCCTCGCATTGCCGAAAGCAAACCGCAGCGAAGACGACGAAGCAGCTCTCGCGAAGTTCGTCGTGAATCGCCGCATCGCAGATGAACTGGTTGCGCTGCCGAAGCCATCACTCGTTTACGCCGCCGCCAGTGATTTCGAACCCGATGGCAGCCACAAACCCGCCGGCGCACCGCGCGCGGTTCACCTGTTGAAACGTGGCGACATCAACAGACCACAGGAAGCGGCCGGTCCCGGAGCGCTCTCCTGCGTTTCGTCGCTCCAGGCGAGATTTGAACTTGGGGATGCGAAGAACGAAGGCGCACGCCGCGCCGCGCTGGCGAAGTGGCTGACCGACTCAGCGAATTCGCTGGCGTGGCGTTCAATCGTAAATCGCGTCTGGCACCACCACTTCGGACGCGGGCTGGTGGAAACGCCGAATGACTTTGGGAAGATGGGCAGCGCTCCATCGCATCTTGAGTTACTCGATTGGCTGGCGGTCTGGTTTCGAGACGACGCCAGGGGTTCTCTCAAAGCGTTGCACCGACTCATCGTGACGAGCGCCACTTACCGGCAGGGTTCATTAAACAGTAATCAGGATTCAGTAATCAGCAAGCACAGGCGATCCGCCCCACTGATTACTGATTACTCAAAGAGCGCCGAGAGCGCCGCGCCAGACTCCGGCAACCGCCTGCTCTCGAACATGAACCGCACGCGGCTCGATGCCGACCAAGTGCGCGATGCGATTCTGCAAATCTCCGGCGCGCTTGACCTGCGCATGGGCGGGCCGAGCAACAGGCAGTTCGATTTGCAGCCCGGCCATCACGTCACCCCGAAGGTCGATTACGCGAAGTTCGATGTGGATGGCCCGCAGGCGCGGCGACGCAGCGTTTATCGTTTCCTCTTCCGCACGCTGCCCGATCCATTCATGGATGCGCTCGATTGTCCTGCCGGCGATCAACTGACCCCGGTGCGCAACTCCAGCGTCACCGTCCAGCAGGCGCTGGCGATGTTGAACGATGCGTTCGTGGCGAACTACGCGTCACGTTTCGCTGCCCGCCTCGAAGCACACTCGAAGAAAGTTGAAGAGCAAGTGTC
>DATHKK010000606.1:0-2023 GCA_035489355.1 Candidatus Limnocylindria bacterium | reverse complement strand
GATTCCGATCAACCTCGATACGATCAATTCTCTCTACGGATTGAACCTGGATTCGTTTCAGCTCGATGCCTGGTTTGCGAGTCGCGCGGAGAAAAAGGAGATCTGCAAAACTTCCGAGGACGTGGTGGTGAACAAAGTCGGTCGCGAATTGTATGAAAAATTCTTTCGCGGCTACACGCGCAAGCAATGGGGCCTTGATCCGTCGGAACTTGACGCGCAAGTCACCGCGCGCGTGCCCACGCGGACGAATCGCGACAGCCGCTACTTCACGGACGCTTACCAGGCGATGCCGAAGTTCGGCTACACGCGCCTGTTCGAGAGGATGCTCGATCATCCGAACATCAAGGTGATGTTGAACGCCGACTATCGCGAGGTGAAGAACTTCGTGCCTTATCAAGAGTTGATCTTCAGCGGGCCGGTGGATGAGTTCTTCGATTTCCGCTTTGGGAAACTTCCGTATCGCTGCCTGGAATTTAAGCACGAGACGGTGAACAAGGAATGGGTGCAGCCGGTGGCGGTGATTAATTATCCCAATGACTACGCCTACACGCGTGTGACGGAGTTCAAGCACCTGACCGGGCAGGAGCATCAGAAATCGAGTTTGGTTTACGAGTTCTCGTGTGCAGAAGGAGATCCGTATTACCCGATTCCGCGCGGAGAGAACGCCGAACTTTACAAACGTTACGCAGCGTTGGCCGAACAAACGCCGCACGTTCATTTCGTGGGCCGGCTCGCGACTTACAAGTATTACAATATGGACCAGGTCGTCGCGCAGGCGCTGACCACCTTCGCGAAGATCGTCGGCTTGCCGCGCCAGGAGGCGGTGGCATTGAAAGCGGAGCCGCGCATCACGACGATTCACGTGCCGTTGAACGGCGAACTCGTGCCGCTGGAGGGAAATGGGAATGGCCATGCCATCAAGAACGGAAATGGCCACGCGAAGCGCCGCGGTCGCGCCAGCGTGTCAGAAATCCTCGGAGCGAATGGAAATGGAAACGGCAACGGACACACCTGGCACAACGGAAAGTCCGGATCGTTGCTGGGCCACGGAAACGGGAATGGAAACGGAAATGGAAACGGCCATTAACCCAGCTGCCTGTTCAAAACGCTGCTCCGGCGGGATTGAGTTTGAACGATGAAGCCTCGAGCACCAGAGTTTGTGGCGGAGCGTCGGTCGAACGCGAAGCATGAGCATTTGTGGCCGAGCTTTTTCATTGGCGGCTTCGAATGTTCCACACACCAGCTTAGCGAAGGCAAGCGCCTCGACTTGATTCACAGCACGCAGCACGACCGCTTCGCGTTGCAGGATTATCGCCGGCTGATGGAGCAGGGGATTCGCGTGGCGCGAGATGGCTTGCGCTGGCATCTCGTCGAAAGCACACGCGGGCAATATGACTTCACGAGCCTCGCGCCGATGGTGAACGCGGCGTGTGAGGCCGAGATGCTGGTCGTCTGGGACCTGCTGCACTTCGGCTGGCCGGATCACTACGATGTTTTCAGCGCCGACTTTGTTCCGCGATTCAGGGAGTACGTGCGCGCCACCGCCGAATGGTTCCGGCGCGAAACCGAAGGCCCGCACTGGTTCACGCCCGTGAACGAAATCTCGTGGGTCGCATGGGCGGGAGGCACGGCGGGTTGTCTTAATCCTTTCGCGCGCGACCGCGGGCTGGAACTAAAGATGCAGTTGGTGCGCGCCGCCGTCACCGCCATCAAAACAGTGCGCGAGGTGATTCCTGACGCACGGTTCACTTCCGTCGATCCGATCGTTCACGTGGTGCCGACGCCGGGGCATCCCGAGGAAGTTGCGATGGCCGCCGCTCGCAATGAATCCAAGTTCGAAGCGTGGGACATGCTTTATGGCCGTGCTCATTCCGAACTCGGCGGCGGCCCGCATCATTTCGATCTCCTCGGCGTGAATTTTTATCCGCACAACGAATGGATTCTGAGCGAGGAAGGTCGGGGACTCATTCGCACCGATCATCCGAATTACAAACCGTTCCGGGAATTGATCGCGGACGTGTGG
>DATHKK010000605.1:0-2749 GCA_035489355.1 Candidatus Limnocylindria bacterium | reverse complement strand
GAAGCGTTGCCTCATGGACCGGAGTTCCGCTTCCTCGATCGCATCACGGCGCTGGAGCCCGGGAAAAGCGGCGCGGGCGAATGCACATTGCGCGGCGACGAACATTTCCTGCGCGGACATTTCCCCGGCGCGCCCATCATGCCCGGCGTGTTGCTCTTGGAAGCAGCCGCACAATTGGCCGGTACAGTCGCGCAATCCGATCCCGCGATTCCTCCGCTCAAAAACCTGCGGCTCACTGCCATTCGCGGCGCCAAGATTTTGGGAGCGGCCGTTCCCGGAGAAACCATTTCCATCGAAGCGCGCGTCCTCGGTCGAATGGGAAATTTAGTTCAAGCACAAGCCACGGCCCGCGTGCAGGACCGGCTGCTTCTGCAAACGGAAATCACCTTGAGCGGCGACGCCGCGTGACGTTCACACGCTATTGCGGTTGTGCCGGATCAGTTCGAGAAACTCCGAGCGCGTGCGCTGGTCTTCACGAAAACCGCCGAGCATGGCCGACGTGATGGCGTAGGAATTCTGCTTCTCGACACCGCGCATCATCATGCAGAGGTGCTGCGCCTCGATGACGACGCCGACGCCTTGCGCATTAATGAGCTTCTTCACCGTGTTGGCAATTTCGTAGGTCATGCGCTCCTGAATTTGCAACCGGCGCGCATAGACATCCACAAGCCGCGGCAACTTCGAAAGACCAATGACCTTCTTGCGCGGCAGATACGCGATGTGGCACTTGCCGAAGAACGGCAGCATGTGGTGCTCGCACAAACTGTAAAAGTCGATGTCCTTCACGATCACCATTTCGTCGGACACGGCGTCGAAGAGCGCGTCGTTGAGGACCGTCATGGGATTCAACGCGTAGCCGCTGGTGAGGAAGTCCATGGATTCGGCGACGCGCACGGGCGTACGCCGCAACCCTTCGCGCTCCGGGTCTTCGCCGACCAGTTCCATTTGCCGGCGCACCAGATTCGTGAACTCGTCTTTCTGCTTGGGCGTCATCGAGGCGAAACTCGCGCAATGACCTGTGGGCGTCCAGTTATTTGGCCGGAGGACGATGAGTCGGTTCCGTCAGAACGATTCAGATTTCTACAGAAGGAAACGAAGGGAATAAAGTGGTCCGCGGAGCGCGGTTCTCACAGTTGCAGCGGCGATGATTTGCGGAAATGCTGCGGCTCTGGAAAGCCACGCTCCCGTTTCGATTCACCGGTTTCGCTACCTCGAATTGTGACAAACAGGTAAAAATAGCTTCCCATTTTCTGTGAACTGGTTTTATCGTCTGCACGATCCAAACAAAAAATTCCTTTCGCTCCATGTTCATGAAGATCATGGCGTCGTTGGTGCGGCATCAATCGACTGAGCGGGGCGTGAGGATAGGAAAGAGTAAGTATGCGCGTACTGCTAAAAATATCCATTCTCAGTTTGCTGGCGATCGCCGGCGCCTTCACAGTCACAACGGCCCGAGCTCAATTGACCGAACTTTACGGTGTGACCCATGTCTGGAAATATTCCATTGATTGCCAGGACGGCACAGGCTGGGAAGCGTCGGGATTCGACGACTCGGGTTGGTTGTCCGGGCCCGGCGGGTTCACCGGAGGTGAAACGTTGGCCGGGTTATTACCAGTTCTAAACACTCGCACGCTGCCCGCGCCCACCGCTGCAGGGATAGCAGGGCATGCCTATTATTTCCGCACGCATTTCAACATCGCTTCCATTGACAGCGTGTCGCTGCTTTTTTCCAATGCGGTTGACGATGGCGCGGTTGTTTACCTTAACGGTACGCGACTCAACAGTGTGACCCTCCGCGGTCCAGTCACCGACACATGCACTGCGACTACCGGGGGGCAAGGCGCGCCCGCTACCGGAACAGAGGCGCAATTGTGGGAAGTCCACACGGTGACTACAGAAGAACTGGCGGGCATCCTTGTTCCCGGAGATAACGTAATTGCCGTCTCCGTTCATCAAAGCAGCACGACCAGTTCCGACTCGGTTTTTGCGCAAGTGTTGATGCAGTCGATCGCGGCACCACCGGTCATCAATTACGCCACCAGCAGCTTGACCAATCGCACGGTGATCAAATGCACCTCCACCACGCTCAGTGCTTCCGTCAGTGGTGTGCCTGCGCCGACCTACCAATGGTTTCATGACGGCACGCCGATTACGGACGCGACCAACGCCAGCCTGACGATCACCAACGTCCAGGATGCGGACGCAGGCAGTTATCATGTCGAAGCTACCAACCCTTCGGGAACCGCCACAAGCACGCCCGATACGGTTGTCACCTTAACGGATGATGTGGTTGGACCATTGATCGTTTCCGCGTTGGGCGATGCCGGCCAGACGAATATCACCATAGTATTCAACGAGCCGATGGACACCGGTCCGTTCTTTGAGGCGAATTTTTTTGTTACGGATACGAATACCGGCACCGACGTTCCGGTCACCAGTTCTTTCGCGGCCAATAGCACTACGCTCGTCCTGGTAACAGATCCTCGAGATCCCACGCACGGTTACTCCGTGAGCCTGACTGAAATGCGAGACGCGTGCGCCGCAAATCCGCTCGCAGGCACCGGTTCCACCAATTTGTCCATTCGCCTGACGGTGAAACTAATAGACCTCGCGACGGACAACAACGTGTGGAAATATGACATCAACAACGGCGACCGTTTCGGAACGGGTTGGGAAACGGTTTCCTACGATGATTCCGCGTGGCCTTCAGGCCCGGCGCCGTTGGGATTGGATGCTTCGGCAACGGGGA